>NZ_LFVW01000520.1:0-2064 GCF_001182915.1 Kitasatospora sp. MY 5-36 | reverse complement strand
GGCCCGGGGCCTCCCAGCGGCCGGGCGGCAGGAACAGCAGCGCCCCCAGCGGTTCGCCGTCCGCGGTGCCGTCGTCCGCGCCGCCGTCGCCGGCGGCCCGGTGGACGGCCAGCGCGCCCCCGTGGGCCAGGCACTGCTCGACGTGGACGCGGAAGAAGGCGGGCAGGACGCGGGCGCGGTGGTCGGGGTCGGGGAAGGCCCAGAGCATCAGCGCGTCGTCGGCGAAGGTGTCGGCGAGCGCGCGGGCCAGGGCGTCCTCCTCGCCCGGGCGGGCGGGGCGCACGACCGGCCGTACGGCGCCGTCGGCCGGCCCGGGGGGCGGTAAGGCGGTGCCCGCGGCGGCGGGCAGGGCGGTGGCGGTGGTCAACGGGCACTCTCCTCGAACGAGGGGGCGGACGAAGGGGAAGGAGCCGAAGGACTGGACGGAACACAGGGAACGGACGGAGCAGAGGGAGCGGACGGAACGGTGGAAACAGGGGAACCGGTCGCCGAGGCGGCCAGCGCCGCCACCCGCGCGTGCAGCGGCGCCACCCACCCCTCCGCCTCCGGCTTGATCAGCACGCTGCGCAGCACCCGCGCCCCGTCCGCGTCCGCGCGCACGCCCGGGTGGCGGCGGGTGAAGTCGGCGGCGTCCACGCGCAGCACGCTCAGGTAGACGGGGTCGTGCTCGTCGGCCATGCCCTGGCGCAGGACCCGCTCGCTCGCGGCGTCGACCGCCGACAGCGCGGGCGGCCCGGCCGGGGTGGGGAAGTAGGTGACGATGTCCAGCTGTGGCCGCTGGTACAGCGTCAGCTCCGCGCTGTCCTCGATCCGCCGCGCCCAGGCGAGGGCGGCGCGCCGGCTCGCGGCCAGCCCCGCGCCCAGCCCCCGCGCGGTGAGCGGCAGCAGCTGCAGGGTCAGCCACAGGGCGGCGGCCGAGGCCCCGGCGCGCGAGCACTCCAGGCTGATCTCGCCCAGGTGCAGCTCGGCGTCGGTGAAGTAGGTGTACGGGGAGTCGTGGGCGAAGTGCCGCCCGATGTCCGGGTCGGCGAACAGCACCGCCCCGCAGCCGTACGGCTGCAGGCCGTGCTTGTGCGGGTCGACGGTCACCGAGTCGCAGCCGGCGATCGCCCGCCACGGCGCCGTGTCCACGTCGAGGGAGGCGGCGAGCGCGTCGTCGGAGGCCAGCAGCGCGAAGAACCCGCCGTAGGCGGCGTCCACGTGCACCCGCGCCCCGTAGCGGCGGGCCAGCGGCAGGATCTCGTGCACCGGGTCGACGGCGCCCGCCCCGGTGGTGCCGCAGGTGACCACCACCGTGCCCACCCGCCCGGTGCGCAGCAGCTCCTCCAGCGCCCCGGTGTCCATCCGGCCCTCGGCGTCCGCCGCCACCGCGTGCCCCCGCACGCCCAGCACGTGGCACATCCGGCTGTGGGTGTAGTGGGCCTCGCGGCTGTACGCCACCCCCAGGCCCGGGTGGCTCTGGCGCGCCACGTACAGCGCCTCCAGGTTGGCGATGGTGCCGCTGCTGGTCAGGTGGCCCACGTGCGCGGGCAGCCCGAACATGGCGGCGAGCTGCGCGACGCACTCGCGTTCCATGTCGTTGGTGGCCGGTCCGCCCTCGTAGGCGTGGTTGTTGGGGTTGAAGCGCATCGCCGTCAGGTAGCCCACCACCGCCGCCGGGTGCGGCGGCTTGACCATCTGCCCGGCGTAGCGCGGATGGAAGAACGGGTAGTTGTGCTCCAGGCGCTCGGCGAAGCGCTCGAAGGCGGCCGCGAACGCCGCCTCGTCCACCAGGTGCGAGGGGTGCGGCTCCAGCGGCCCGAACCGCTCGCCCCACCGCTCGGCCACCTCGGCCGCCTTCGGCAGCCAGTACCGCAGGTCCACGCTCAGGCCCTTCCCCTCAAGTCCTTCGACAACGGGGGGCCGACGCGCGGGTGAGCAGCACGCCGGGCCCCTGGCGAGTACGAGCGTTCACCGCGTCCGAGTCCTTGAGCGTTCCTCGACCGCGTCCGCAGCCACCGTGGCCACCGCCCGCAAGGCGCCCGCAACACCCGCAGCTCACCCACCGCACCGCCCGCCGGCCCC
>NZ_LFVW01000519.1:0-6106 GCF_001182915.1 Kitasatospora sp. MY 5-36 | reverse complement strand
CACCCGCCCCGCCCCGGCCCCCGCCGCAGGCACTCCCGCACCGCCCCCCGCACCACCCCGTACGGCCCCAGCCGGACCCCACCGGGACCCGAGCCGCCGCTGCTGCAATCACCCCCGGACAAGGCCGCCCCACCCCACCCGGGCGAGGCCGGGGGAGCTCACGCGGGAGGAACGACGCGATGGTGACCAGACGCAGGATGATCGGCGCCGCCCTGGCGACCGGGGGAGGAGTCCTGCTCGTGCGCACCACGCTGCGCCCGGCCCCCTCCGCCGCCACCACCGCGGCCGCCGCCGCCAAGGACGCCGGCCACGCCCACCCGGCCGCCGCCCCCGACCCCGGCCCCGACGCCGGCCCCGCGCTCGCGGAGAAGTTCACCACCGCCCTGCCGCTGCCCCCGGTGCTCAGCCCCGTCTCCACCGACGGCGGCGCCGACACCTACGCGGTGACCATGCTGCGCTCCTACGCCCGCGTCCTGCCCGGCCGCCGCACCGAGGTCCTCACCTACAACGGCGCCTTCCCCGGCCCCGTCATCCGCGCCCGCTCCGGGCGCCCGGTGGTCGTCCGCCAGACCAACCTGCTCGACGACCCGGTCTCCGTCCACCTGCACGGCTCCGCCGTCCCCGTCGACAGCGACGGCGGCCCGATGAACCTGCTGGGCGCCGGCGCCACCCGCACCTACACCTACCCCAACGACCAGCCCCACGCGAGCCTGTGGTTCCACGACCACGCCCACCACCTGGAGTCCGAGCACGTCTACCGCGGCCTGGCCGGCACCTACCTGCTCACCGACGCCACCGAGGCCTCCCTGCCGCTGCCCGCCGGCCGCTACGACCTGCCCATCGCCCTGCGCGACGCCCGCTTCGACACCGCCGGCAACCTCGTCTACCGAATGGACGACGCCGAGGGCCGCGCCACCGTCCTCGCCAACGGCCGCCCCTGGCCCAAGGTCGACGTCGCCGCCCGCCGCTACCGCATCCGCCTGCTCAACTCCTCCAACCTGCGCTTCTTCTCCCTGCGCCTGGCCGACGGCGGCCCCATCACCCAGATCGGCTCCGACGGCGGCCTGCTGGAACGCCCCCACACCACCGACACCGTCGACCTGTCACCCGGCGAGCGCGCCGACGTCGTCATCGACTTCTCCCGCTACCGCCCCGGCACCAGCGTCGTGCTCACCAACTCCATGCCGCCCGGCCCCGCCGAACACATCGGCCAGGTCCTGCGCTTCGACGTCGGCCGCCCCGCCCCCGACCCCTCCAGCGTCCCCGACCGGCTGCGCACCCTGCCCCCGCTGGGCCCGGTGGCCCGCGAGCGCACCATCGTGCTGAAGGTCGAGGAGGGCGGCGCCGGCGTGGCCCCGCTCGGCCTGATCGACGGCCGGCAGTACGACCCCGCCCGCGTCGACGCCGCCGTCGCCTTCGGCACCTCGGAGATCTGGACGGTCCACAACGCCAACACCGACATCCCGCACAACTTCCACCTGCACCTGGTGCAGTTCCGCGTCCTGCAGCGCAACGGCGCACCCCCCGGCCCCGAGGAGGGCGGCCTCAAGGACACCGTGCGCCTGATGCCCGGCGAGAGCGTGCGCCTGCAGGCCACCTTCGACTCCTACCGCGGCCGCTACCCCTACCACTGCCACCTGCTGGACCACTCCGCGATGGGCATGATGGCCCAGATGGAGATCGCCTGACACCCCGGTCCCGGGGCCGCCCGCCGACGTCGCGCCGGACACGGGCGGCCCCGGGACCGGGGGAGCGGTCAGGACGCGTGGATGCCCTGCCCCGGCGTCAGGATCCCCGCCGGGTCCCAGCGGCGCTTGGCCCGCGCCACCGTCTCCCACAGCCCCCCGTAGTGGCGCCGCCAGTCCGCCCCCGTCATCCCCGGCACCGCCCCGATCAGGTACCGCTTGCCGCCCAGCTCCACCGCCAGGTCGTACAGCCGCCGGTTGCGCTCCAGCATCGCCGCCGTGTCCGAGCCCGGCCCCGGGAACGCCAGCAGGTCGAAGTGCCAGCCCACCTCCTGCCCGGGCAGCACCGCCAGCGGCGCCCGCACCTTCGAGCGCTGGTACGGGTAGAACAGCAGCAGCCCCGCCCCCAGGTCGGCGGCGGTCAGCACCTCCGCGGCCCGCGCCATGAACGCCCGCGCCGCGGACGCCGGCAGGAACACGCTCAGCCACGGCTTGGGCAGCGCCCACAGCCCCGACGCGCGCAGGTACCCGGCGAAGCCGTCCACCCGGAACGCGTACTCCCGCCAGCTCTGCTCCACCACCTCGCTCGTCACCGGGCGCAGCCCCGCCAGCAGCGCCGCCCGGTCCACCGCGCCCCCGGCGTCCGCGAACGCCACCAGCTCCGCCTTGTACCGCCAGCGCGAACCGTCCTCGCTGCGCACCACGTCGCCGACCTGGAGGTCGAAGCGGCGCTCGGCCATGACCTTCTGCTGGTCGGCGAGGTAGGCGTCCAGGTCGTCGTAGTACAGCGAGAAGACGTGGGCGCGTTCGCGGACCTTCACCAGGGCGAGGGTGGCGCGCACGATGACGGCGACCTGGCCGCCGCCGGCCAGCACGGCCTCGAACAGTTCCCGGTTGCGGGTGGGGGAGGCGGTGACCAGTTCGCCGGTGCCGGTGACGACGTCCAGTTCCAGCACGTTGTCGACCTGCATGCCGTGGCGCTGGACGCCGCCGCCGATGCCGCCGACGCTCAGCGTGCCGCCTACCGTCAGGTGCAGGTAGTCGGTGAGCACCGGCGGCACCCAGCCCGCGGCCAGGCCCGCCTCGGTGACCTGCGCCCAGGTGGCCCCGGCCTCGACGACGGCGCGCCCGGGGCGCACGGACAGGACCTTGGACAGGCCGCGGGCGTCGATGGCGACGCCGCCGCGGGGGTTGGCCTGGCCGTAGCTGGAGTGCGACTCCAGGCCGGCCTCGCCGAGCTGGGCGAGGTCGCCGCTCTGGCCGTTGACGGCCACCGGGATGCGGTGGCGGCGGGCGAAGGCGACCAGCTGCTGCACGTCGCGTACCGAGCCGGGGCGCAGGACGGCCCGGGGGGTGGCGGTGACGAGGTGGCCGAAGTCGGTGGCGAAGCGTTCCAGGCCGGCGCCCTGGAGGGTCACCGTGCCGTCCAGGGCGGGCAGTCGGGCGATGTCGGCGCCCGTGGCCGTCCCGGTCCCGGCGTCGGTGTCGGTTTCGGTGGCCCAGGCGGCGGTGGCGGTGTTCCAGCCGATGACGGCGCTGACGGCGCCGGCGCCGGCCGAGGCGAGGAGGGCGCGGCGTGACAGTCCTGACCTGCTCATATCAGAATTTCTCCGATCAGTCGTCAAATAGGGATTGTTGTACCGCAACCATCGGGTGATCACCTACTGCCCCGCACCGTCCAGCTGTTCGCGCAGGGCGGTGAGGCGGTGGAACACGGCGTTGACGAGCATCGGCCGGTACGGGTCCCGGTCGTTGTCCATCCAGGCGGTGGCCGTCGCGGCCTCCTCCAGCAGGGCCAGCCGGGCCCGGGGCAGGTCGGCCACCAGCGGGGAGCGGACCGCGTCCAGCAGGGCGTGGACGAGCCGGTGGGCGTGGACGCGCGGGTTGACCGCGAACAGCGTGCGGTAGACCCACAGCGCGTCCTCGCCGGACAGGATCCAGTCGTCGTTCAGCAGCAGCCGCACCCGTGCCCTCAGCACCAGGTCCTCGTTCATGTCGCGTGTCCCCCTTCGCCGTTCGTGAGCTGCCTCCCGCCGCGTGCGGGCAGCACGCCGTGCGCGCCTCCCGCCCTGGGCAGGGCGGTGGGCGCGGGGTTCGCGGTGGGATGCGCACGAGTCTGCGGGTGCGGGGCGGGGCGCGGCAAGGCGCAAGAAGGGTGTGCTGCGTCCTACCGGAGCGTTGCCCTGAGCTGGCAGGATGGGGGTCGGCACCCTCCGGGCGCGGTGGCGGACGCTAGCCTGGGCGCCATGTTCGTACTGGAGTTGACGTACACCGCCGCCCTGGAGTCGATCGAGGAGGCGCTGCCGCGGCACATCGCGTGGCTCGAGGAGCACTACGCGGCGGGCACCTTCCTCGCCTCGGGGCGCAAGGTGCCGCGCGACGGCGGGGTGATCCTCGCGGTGGGCGGGGACCGGGCCCGGATCGAGGCGCTGGTGGCCACCGACCCGTTCGTGCGGGCCGGGTTGACGCAGTACCGGGTGACGGAGTTCCTCGCCACCACCACCGCCCCGGAGCTGGCGGCCCACCGCCAGCGGCTGCCCGGCTGAGGCCCTGCGCCCCCGTTGGTCCCCGTCCGTCCGTGGTGCCCCGGGCCGTTCGCGCGGTTCGGGGCACGGTCGCGTTCTGGCTACGATCGGTGAACACGGGGCGAGGACGTATCGCGAGTACCGACTTTCGGCGGGAGAAGACGGATGGCACACGCACGGGCCGGGCAGCCGGCGCAGCCCGGTGACCTGGTGGACGTGGCGCGGCTGGTGACGGCGTACTACGCGCTGAACCCGGATCCGCAGGAGCCCGGGCAGCGGGTGGCGTTCGGGACCTCGGGGCACCGGGGCTCGTCGCTGGACGGGGCCTTCAACGAGGACCACATCGCCGCGACCACGCAGGCGATCTGCGAGTACCGGGCCGAACAGGGCGTCGCGGGACCGGTGTTCCTGGGCGCGGACACCCACGCCCTCTCCGAGCCGGCCAAGGCCACCGCCCTGGAGGTGCTGGCCGCCAACGGCGTGCACGTGCTGATCGACGCCGCCGACGGCTACACCCCCACCCCGGCGGTCTCGCACGCGATCCTCGCCCACAACCGGCGCAGCCCGCGCGCGCTCGCCGACGGCATCGTGGTCACCCCCTCGCACAACCCGCCGCGCGACGGCGGCTTCAAGTACAACCCGCCCAGCGGCGGGCCGGCCGGCTCGCAGGCCACCAACCGGATCCAGGACCGCGCCAACGAGCTGATCCGCGAGGGCATGCGCGGCGTCAGGAAGGTCCCCTACGCGCGGGCGCTGGCCGCCGCCACCACCGGGCGCCACGACTACCTCACCGCCTACGTCGAGGACCTGCCCTCCGTCCTGGACCTGGACGCGGTGCGGGAGGCGGGCCTGCGCATCGGCGCCGACCCGCTGGGCGGCGCGTCGGTGGCCTACTGGGCGCGGATCGCCGAGACCCACCGCCTGGACCTGACCGTCGTCAACCCGCGGACCGACCCGACCTGGCGGTTCATGACGCTGGACTGGGACGGGAAGATCCGCATGGACTGCTCCTCCCCGGCCGCGATGGCCTCCCTCATCGGCCGCAAGGACGAGTACGCCATCGCCACCGGCAACGACGCCGACGCCGACCGGCACGGCATCGTCACCCCCGACGGCGGCCTGATGAACCCCAACCACTACCTGGCGGTGGCCGTCGACTACCTCTACCGCCACCGCGCCGACTGGCCCGGCGACGCGGGCGTCGGCAAGACCCTGGTCTCCTCCTCGATGCTCGACCGCGTCGCCGCCGACCTCGGCCGCGCCCTGGTGGAGGTCCCGGTCGGCTTCAAGTGGTTCGTCGACGGCCTGCTGGAGGGCTCGATCGGCTTCGGCGGCGAGGAGAGTGCCGGCGCCTCCTTCCTGCGCCGCGACGGCGGGGTGTGGACCACCGACAAGGACGGCATCCTGCTCGCCCTGCTGGCCGCCGAGATCACCGCCGTCACCGGCGAGACCCCCAGCGCCCGCTACCGCGACCTGACCGAGCGCCACGGCGCCCCCTCCTACGCCCGGGTGGACGCCCCCGCCGACCGCGAGCAGAAGGCCCGCCTGGCCCGGCTCTCCCCGGAGCGGGTCGGCGCCGGCGAGATCGCCGGGGAGAAGATCACCGCCGTCCTCGCCAAGGCCCCCGGCAACGGCGCCCTGATCGGCGGCATCAAGGTCTGTACGGAGAACGCCTGGTTCGCGGCCCGGCCCTCGGGCACCGAGGACGTGTACAAGATCTACGCCGAGTCCTTCCACGGCGACGAGCACCTCGCCCGGGTGCAGGACGAGGCCCGCGCCCTGGTCGGCGAGGTCCTGCGGGGCTGAACCCGGTACGCCCGTGCCCCGGTCCGGCGGCCTGCCGGACCGGGGCACGGGCTTCTGCCCGGGCGCAGGTCGTCCCTCAGGCGCGGGACG
>NZ_LFVW01000518.1:0-8198 GCF_001182915.1 Kitasatospora sp. MY 5-36 | reverse complement strand
CCGAACTCGGCGTCTCCCGCGGGGTGGTGACCGACGCCTACCGGCGCCTCGCCGAGGAGGGGCAGATCGCGGGCCGCGGGCGGGGCGGCACGGTCGTGGTCGCGGCCACCGCCGTACCGGTCACGGCCGCCGTCGTACCGGGGGAGGTGCCCGCGGCGCGGCCGCCCCGCCAGGTGCCCGCGCTGTTCCGGGACGACCCCGACCCCGAGGTCTTCGAGCGGCTGCGCGGCGCCCCCGCCAGGATCGACCTCACCCCCGGCGTGCCCGACCTCGCGGCCTTCCCCCGCGCCGCCTGGCTGCGCGCCGAACGGGCCGTCCTCGACGGCCTCGTCGCGTCCGACCTCGGCTACGGCGACGTGCGCGGCACCCCGGTCCTGCGCCGGGCCGTCGCCCACTGGCTGGCCCGCAACCGGGGCATCCGCGCCGACCCCGACGAGGTGCTGATCGTCGCCGGTACGGCCCAGGCGCTCGCCCTGCTCGGCCGCGCGCTCGGGCGGGCGGGCATCGACGAGGTCGCGGTGGAGGACCCGGGCTCGGTCGGCGTCCGGCAGCACCTCGCCCACTGGCTCGCCGCCACCCCGCCCGTCCCGGTCGACGCCGAGGGCGTCCGGGTCGACGCGCTGCGCAACACCGGCGCCCCGGCCGTCCTGCTCACCCCGGCCCACCAGTTCCCGACCGGTGTCGTGCTCGGCGGCGAACGGCGCCGCGAACTGCTGCGCTGGGCGGCGGAGGGCGGCCTGGTCATCGAGGACGACTACGACGCCGAGCACCGCTACGACCGTCCGCCCGTCCCGGCCCTGCGGGCGGTCCTGCCGGATCGGGTCTGCTACGCGGGCAGCGTCTCCAAGCTGCTCGCCCCCGCGCTGCGCACCGGCTGGCTGCTGGTCCCGGACCGGCTGCGGGACGCCGTCCTGGAGGCCAAGCGGTTCGCCGACCTCGGGAACCCGGTGCTGCCCCAGCTGGTCCTCGCCCGGCTGATGGAGTCCGGCGACCTCGACCGGCATCTGCGGCTGCTGCGCCGCCGCCACCGCCGCCGCCGGGATGCGATGATCGACGCCATCCGCACCCACCTGCCGGGGGCCACGGTGCACGGCGCGGCGGCCGGCCTCCACCTGATGCTGACGCTTCCGGAGGGATGCGGCCGTACCGATACGGGGTTGGCCGCCGCCGCCCTGGCGGAGGGGGTCAAGGTGCAGCCGCTGTCCTGGCACGCCCGGTTGCCGTACCCGCCCGGCCTGGTCCTCGGCTACGCGGCGGGCTCGGTGTCCGAGATCGCCGAGGGTGTGGCCGTCCTGGGCCGGCTGGTCCGCGGAGAGGTGTCACCTCGCGGAGATTGAGTCGGATTATCGGATGAATACGGTGTATGGGGGAATGCCGCGCCGCACCCCTGGGTACGTTGACATGCCGAAGTCACCTGTCGACCGGGAGGCGTGATGGCCCTGTTCCGAAGTGTCGCCCAGTTCGGGGTGGTGCTGGCCGTCATGGGCGCCGCGCTCGGGCCGGTGCCGCTCGGCTCGCCCGCCCCGCCGCGCGGTGCCCCGGGCGCTCCGGGTGCCCCGGGCGCTCCGGGCGTCCCGGGTGCACCGGACGAGAGGACCGCGGCGATGGCCGGCCTGGCGCAGGAGGACTCCCGGGTGCTCGCCGGGCGGCGGGTCGTGCTGTCGTACCCGGGCCCGATACCGTCGGCCACGACGCTCCAGGCACTCCGGGAGGGCCGGGCCGCCGGGGTGATCCTGTTCGGTGAGAACATCACCAGCCCGGAGCAACTCGCCGAGGCCATAGCCGAGTTGAAGCAGGCCGCCGCCGAGGCGCCGCATCCGCGCCCGCTGCTGCTGATGACCGACCAGGAGGGCGGCAAGGTCCGCCGGCTGCCCGGTGCGCCCGAACTCTCCGCCCGCCGCGTCGGGTTGGCGGCGAACCCGGTCGCCGCGGCGGCGGAGTCCGGGGCCGGTGCCGCCCGGACCCTCACCGACGCCGGGCTGAACCTCAACCTCGCCCCGGTGCTCGACGTCTACGACACGCCGGACAACTTCATCGACCACTCCGAGCGCTCCTTCGGCCAGGACCCGGCCAAGGTGGCGGAGTTGGGCAGCGCCTTCCTCACCGCCCAGCAGGGCCTCGGCGTGGCCGCGACCGCCAAGCACTTCCCCGGTCTCGGCGCCGCGCCCCGGGGCGCGAACACCGACGAGAGCCCGGTCACCCTGAACGTCCCGCTGTCGCAGCTCCGCGCCCGCGGCGAGGCCCCGTACCGGGCGGCCATCGCGGCGGGCGTGCGCCTGGTGATGGCCTCCTGGGCGATCTACCCGGCGCTGGACCCGGACCACCCGGCCGGGTTCTCGCACGCGATCATCCAGGGCGAGCTGCGCGGCCGGCTCGGCTTCGACGGCGTGACCGTCACCGACGCCATGGAGGCGGACGCACTGGCCCCGTACGGCGGCCCCGGTGACCGCGCGCTGGCCGCCGCGGCGGCCGGGATGGACCTGATGCTCTGCTCCGGGCGCGACCCCCGGCAGGGTGAGGAGGCCACCGAGGCGCTGGCCGCCGCCCTGGACGACGGCCGCCTGGACCGGCACGCCTTCAGCGAGGCGGTGGCCCGGGTCGACGCCCTGCGCGGCTCGCTGGGCTGAGCCGGCGGCGGCTCGGCAGTGGCTTCGGCGGCGGCTTCGAAGGCGGCTCCGGGGGCGTTCGGAAACGGTTCACCCGGGCTCCACGCGGGCGTCCCCTGGATGGGGGCGCCCGTTCGACTGTCCAGCGCTGATTGCGCCATCGAAGGTTCAGTTTCGGTCGACACCTGACTTCCGAGGGTAAATCCGCCTCATGGCCGAGGAATCGCATGTCAAAGTTTCTGTCGTGGGCCTATGAAATGTCATATGTACCACGTCACCTGTTCCCAGTCCGTCCTCATACCCTCCGAAGGAGGAGGCACCGATGAACCGCATGAGTCGCGCCACCTGGATCGCCGCCGGCGCCGTCACCCTGCTCGCCGCCCCCGTCCCGGCCATCGCCGCGACCCCGGCCGCCGCCACCACCACCGCCACCGTCACCACCTGCGGCTACTCCAGCCTGCAGGCCGGCCTGGCCACCTACGCCTGCGCCGACGTGACGGGTGACAGCGTCGCGGTCTACGGGAAGATCGGCCTGGCCGGCCCGCCGTCCCCGGGCACCCCGTGGCCGCCGGCGCCGAAGGAGCTGGTGACCCACCTGTCGGCCAACGTGACCGGCGGGGCCTCGCTCGGCACCGTGAACGGCCGCACCGTGTTCCAGGTCTCCACCGTGCGGGTCGACGGCATCTCCAGCACGGTGCCGTGCGGGTCCACCGTGCACGTCTCCTTCGACGTCGAGGGCTTCTGGAGCGGGCAGGTCCCGGCCACGGTCGATGTGCCTGTAGTCTGCTGACGGCTCATCACCATGACTGCCGAGCCCGGGAGTTGGCAGCGTCCCGGGCTCGGCTTTCGCATGCCCCGACCCGATCGCGACCGCCCGGCGGAGCGCCCGGTCGGGGCCTTCCGGATTCCGGCGCACCCCGGCTGCGCACGGTGACGACTTGAAGAAATCTTCATCTGTCGCGATGATGCCTACCGGCCGCGGCGGAGATCCCCGCCCGGCCGGACGACCATCCAGCCGGACCCGAGGGAGAGCGCGGACGATGCCGGTGCCGCTGTACCAGGCCAAGGCGGAGTTCTTCCGCACCCTCGGCCACCCCGTACGGATCCGGGTCCTGGAACTGCTCCAGGACGGCCCCCGGCCGGTGCGCGAGCTGCTGGCGGAGATCGAGGTCGAGCCGTCCAACCTCTCCCAGCAGCTCGCGGTGCTGCGCCGCACCCAGCTGGTCACGGCGACCCGTGAGGGCAACACCGTGGTGTACGCGCTCAGCACCCCGGACGTCGCCGAACTGCTGCGCGCGGCCCGCCGGATCCTGACCGAGCTGATCACCGACCAGGGCGCGCTGCTCACCGAGCTGCGCGCCCCCGGCGGTCGGCCCCGCTGAGCCGCGCCCGGCCCGTCCGCCCGATCCGAGGAGAAGCACCACCATGAGCGCCAGCACGAGCGACGACAGCGTGAGCGAGGGCAGTACCAGCGGGAGCGGTACGGGCGGGGACGGTACGAGCGAGGAGAAGCGGCGCCGCAAGGCGATGCTGATCCGCGCGGGCATCTACATCTTCGCCACCCACCTGTTCGCCGGTTTCGTGCTGCTGCTGTTCGCGCTCGGCGGCCGGAAGTAGCGCTCCCGGACCGGGCCGCTCACTGGCGCGCCTCCCGGTCCCGCACGCGGTAGCGGTGGCTGGTGCTGGTCCAGGCCTGCACGCCGGCGACCAGCTCCCGGGTGCCGTCCAGGTACCAGCGCCCGGCCGGGTGGCGGCGCAGCAGGTCGCGGCGCAGCTCCTCGCTCTCCTGCTGCAGCTGCGCCACCCGGGTGCGCACCGCGTGGACCGCCCGGTCGCGGGTGCAGCCGTGGGCCCGCTCGAGGGTGAGCACGGTGTTGAACGCCGTCCCGCCCTGCCGCTCCTCGCGCTTCAGCGAGTAGAGGTCGTTGATCAGCGTGGCGGCGTCGGCGGTGTTGGCGCGCAGCTGGTGCAGCGCGGGCTCCGCGTGCAGCGCGGCCGGGGCGTCGGTGCCGTGGACCCGTTCCATTATGTTCATGAACGGGTAGAGGCAACTGCCGTGCCGGCGCAGCCACATGGTGTCCGTCAGGTCGAGGCCGAGGGCGGGCACGGTGCCGTTGGCGCGGTGGTCGGCCTCGGCGGGGAAGGTGGCCAGGCAGGCCCGCCATTCCCGGGCTGCCCGGGCGCGCCACTCGGGGGACATCGAGGCGGTCTGGCGCTCCCACACCTCCCTCCAGGAGAGCAGTAGTCGACTTTCGGAAGGGCTCCCGCCGCGGGCGCCGTCGAGGACCGCGATCAGCGGGTCGACCACGGCGCGGGCCTGGACGGGGTGGCGGCCGGGCGGGCCGTCGAACCGGTCGTCCAGGATGGTGAACCAGCCCAGCATGTCCACCAGGAGGTCGAGTTCGGTGCCCCGGGCGCGGGGATAGGCGTAGCCGATCAGCTCGTGCAGCGCGTACCCCCGGTAGCGGGGCAGCTCCGCCGGGGTGAGCAGGCCGCGGCGGACCGCCCAGTCGGCGTGCCGGTCGGCGGAGAGGAGCAGGTCGGCACGCGACCGGAGGTCCGCCGGGGCGGCCGGGTCGGCGGGGGCGGTCGCACGGCTGGCGCCGGTGAACGGACACCGGCCCGACGGCGGCTCACCGGGGGAGGAGGGCACTGTGTCCCCCGGTGAGGAGCCGGTATCACCCTCGCGGGAGGCCGCGGTGGAGCTCCTGCGTGGGGAGCGCGCGCCGCGCGGCGCGAGCCGCACCCGCAGGCCGTGCGCCTGGACCGTCGTCCACACCACCTCGCGGGCCCGGGCGCCCGGCACCGCCACCGGCCGCCAGCGCCGCAGGATCGCCGCGGCCGCGACGGTCAGCTCCGCCCAGGCGAAGGCCTCGCCGATGCACTTGTGCTTGCCCGCACCGAACGGCAGGAAGGACGGCCGTCCGGTGCCGCCGGCGTCCTGCCAGCGCTCGGGCCGGAAGCTCATGGGCTCGGGGTAGCGCAGCGGGTCGCGGTGCAGCGCGGTGAGGCTGTACAGCAGTTCGGTGCCGGCCGGGACGCGGTACGGGCCCAGATCGACCGGAACCCGGGCGGTGCGCATCAGGAAGGCGTTCGGCGCGTGCAGCCGCACCACCTCCTGGGTGACGCTGCGGGTGTACGTGAGCCGGGCCAGCGCCTCGAGGGTGGGGACGGTGCCCGCGGGCAGGTGCTCGTCCAGCTCGGCGAGGATCCGGGCCTCCACCTCGGGGTGGCGCAGCAGCTCGTCCAGCAGCCAGGTGAGCGTGGTGGAGACGGTCTCGGTGCCCGCGCCGAACATGGCGATCGCCTCGGACCGCACGTCGGCCTCGGTGAGCGGGCACCCGCTGGCCGGGTCGGTCGCGGCGCGCAGCAGGGCGGGCAGGGTGCGGCGGCCCTCCTCGGCGCCCGCGGCGCGGCCGTTGACGGCCTGGTCGACCACCCGGTTGAGCACCCGGACGGCGTCGTCGAAGCGCCGGTTGACGGGCAGCGGCAGCCGGGCGAGCGCCGGGCTCGGGTAGAGGGACTGGACGATCTGGCCCTTCACCAGGTCCGGCAGCGCCCGGTGGAAGGCGACGGTGGCGTCCTCGCTGAGCCGGGCGTCGAACAGCGTGCGGGTGACGATCTCCAGCGCCAGGTGGTTCATCTCCTTGGCCACGTCGAGGACCTGCCCGGGGCGCCAGCGTCCGGCCCGCTCCTCGGTGACCTGCTGCATCACGGCCAGGTACTCGCCCATCCGGTCCGGGCCGAAGGCCGGCTGGATGATCCGGCGGCGGTCCCGGTGGGCCTGGCCCTCGGACATCAGCAGGCCGTCGCCGAAGGCCGTCTTGAGGGTGTCCTGGACGGCGCCGCGCGGGCAGTCGTGGGCCAGCGCGACGAGCAGGGTGTGGACCAGCCGGGCGTCGGTGACCACGCAGACGGTGCGCGGGCCGAGGCGGATGCGGACCACCCCGCCGTGGCGGGAGAGCGAACCGAGGAAGCGGAGCGGGTCGCGCAGCAGGGCACCGGCGTGCCCGAGGCCGGGCAGGGCGCCGGGGGCCAGCGGCGGGACGGCGGCGCGGGCCAGCGGGGACGGGCCGGGTGCGGTTCTCGGGGGGACGATCAGCTTCCGCGTCTCGGTCAGCAGGGACATGACACTACCTCTCACCAGAGGGGCCGGTGCGGGCGATGCCGGGTGGCAGCGGCGGGCCGGCCGGGAGCCGGGGGTCCGCCCAGCGCGGGCCCCGCGCGCGCCCCCGGCGGGAGGGCGCACGTTGAACAAACGCG
This sequence comes from Kitasatospora sp. MY 5-36, assembly GCF_001182915.1. Classification (NCBI taxonomy): domain Bacteria; kingdom Bacillati; phylum Actinomycetota; class Actinomycetes; order Kitasatosporales; family Streptomycetaceae; genus Kitasatospora; species Kitasatospora sp. MY 5-36. Next base: position 1,329 of record NZ_LFVW01000518.1, on the reverse strand, counting down.
CCGGTTTCCCGAGCGTTGCGCCGAATGTGCGGGGATCACTCCAACGGCCGAGTGGATCGACCCTTTCGTGCGTGCTCGAAATCCGGTGTTGACCTGCGCCGATGCGACCCTCCGGGCGGTCGGCGGCTCGCCCGCGGGGCAGGGTCTTTGGACCCTCGCCGCACGGGCGTACGAGGGACAGCATGGATGCGAAGAAGGAGGAACCTGATGACCCGTCTGCGCCACCGGCTGGCCCTCGACGTCCGGGTGGAGATCCGCGGTGAGCTGCCCCGCGAGGAGGCCGAGTACGCCCGGGCCCGGGCACTGGCCACCGCCGCGGCGCTCGGCCCCGACACCCACGCGCTGCGACTGCGGCTGACCCGCTCGCGAAACCGCTCGGTGACCCGGCCCGCGCTGGCCCAGGCGGACGTCGAGCTGGCGGGCGTCGGCCCGGTCCGGGTGCAGCTGGCCACCGGCACCGCGCGGGAGTCCGTCGACCTGGTGCTCGGCACACTGGCCGGCCGGGCCGTCCGGCTGCGCGAGCAGGGCGACATCGGCTTCGCCGTCGCGTACGAGAGCGCCTACCGCCCGCAGTTCGCCGACCGTCCGCTCGCCCAGCGGCGGATCGCCCGGCACAAGGCGGTCGTGCTCGCCCGCCGCGGCCCCGAACAGGCCGTGCTCGAACTGCTCGCCCTCGACCGGCGGTTCCACCTCTTCGCGGACGCCGCGACCGGACGGGACGGCCTGGTGCACCGTTGCACGCCGGGCGGCACGGTGGAACTGTGCGCCGCGGGCACCAGCGCGATGCCCCCGCTCGACCTCGCCGAGGCGGCCCGCCGGCTCTGGCTCACCGGCCGCCCGTTCGTCGGCTGGACCGACCCCGGCGACCACCGGGCCCGGGTGCTCTACCGCCGCTTCGACGGCCACTACGGCCTGATAGCGCCGGTATCGGAGGGCCGGATCGGGGCAGGAACCCTGTCGGCACAGGACTGACACCACGACCCGACGACCACACCACCAACTCTCCACGACAGGGGCCGGGACCATGGACTGCGACGAGGTCATGCTGACCGTCCGGATCACCGCCGCCGAGCGCGCGCTGCTGCGCGACCTCGCGCGCGGGCACGGCGGCGACGTCTCCGACGTGGCGGTGGACGGGCTGCTGGAGGTCATCCCCGCGCTGCACGACGACGCCTGCGTCCTGCCGCTGCTACGCGTTCTGGCCAGACCGGCGCCGTTCGCGCTCACGCTCTGGCTGCCCGCGGCGGTCGCGGACCTGCTGCCGTTGCTCGGCGAGCGGCTGGTGCGGACCGGCGGCCCCGCGGCCGGGCCGGCCAGCGCCGCGCTCTC
>NZ_LFVW01000517.1:0-8230 GCF_001182915.1 Kitasatospora sp. MY 5-36 | reverse complement strand
TCCCCGGCCCCGGCGGCACCCCGATCACCACACCGCCCTCCGAGGCGCGCGTGGATGTGAGCGGCACCAACGTTCCGTCGCTGAGCGTCGACAAGGAGGTCTGCCAGTCGGACAAGTCCGGCGACTGCGGTGAGGGCGGCGCCGGGCCGTGGGGCAAGGAGGTGACGCTGCACAAGGGCGGGGCGTCCGAGGAGCCGTGTGCGCCGGACAAGTGCCAGGCGTTCTGGCAGATCACGGTGACCAACACCGGCACGGTGGACCTGACCGGGATCACGCTGAACGACCGCCAGGAGGTGTCCTGCACGGTGGCGGCCGGGACGTTCGATCTGGCAGCGGGGCAGACGAAGAAGTTCTACTGCTCCAGCCTGATCAGTGAGGACACCGTCAACACGGTCACGGCCTCCTACATGCCGCCGAACTCGCCGCCCGGGACCGAGCCGGTGACCACTCCGCCGTCCTCCGCGCTCGCCCGGTGCACGCCGCCGTGCGAGAAGGAGGAGTGCCACGAGCACAAGCCCGGCCATGAGAACGGCAACGGGAACGGCAGTGGCCACGGCAACGGGAACGGCAACGGCCAGGGGCCGGAGCACGGCAGCACCGGCCCCGGCGAGCACCCGCAGGGTGGACACCCGCAGGGCGGGCACCAGCAGCACCACGAGGGTGGGCCGCTGCCGGACACCGGCTCGTCGGTCCGGCCCTACGCCGCGACCGGTGCGGCGCTGGCCGGGCTCGGTTCGGTGCTGGCGCTCCTGGTCCGGGCGCGCAGGCGTCGGGCGGGCGGGGTGAGCGAGTGAGCCCGACAAGGCCGGACCGGTCCTGACGGGCCGAGGGCGGTGGCCCGGGAGGAAGTCCTCCCGGGCCACCGCCCTGTGCGGCCGTCACGGAGGCATGCGGTCGGAATCCGCCGTCGACGCAGGCCCTGGACCTGGCCGCCTCCTTCAGGGGACCCTACGGGCATGGAGTTCTTCTGCTACCACCGCGACCGGCCCGGCTCCGGGACGTTGCGCCGCGAACTGCTGGAACAGCACTGGTCCTACATGGACGGGTACGCGGAGGAGTTGATCGCCCGGGGCCCGACCCTCACCGAGGACCGCGACGCCCCCACCGGCAGCGTGCACATCATCGACCTGCCCGATGCCGCCGCGGCCCGGGCGTTCGCCTTCGCCGAGCCGGGTTACCAGGCGGGCGTCTACCGGGACGTGCTGCTGCGGCGGTGGAGCAACACGCTGGGGCGCACCATGTGGGACTTCCCCGGCGGCCGGACCGGCGGCAACCGGTACCTGGTGCTCGGCCTCGGCTCGGGGCCGGCCGTCGACCTCGCCGTGCCGGCCGACCGGGACGGGCTGATCGCCTACGGTCCGCTGCTGTCCGACGACGGCACCGCCTGGCTGGGTACGGCCGCGCTGCTCCGGGCGCCGGACCGGGATGCGGCGGGCGCCGTCCTGACCCGGGAGCGGTACGCCGACATCGAGGTGCACGACTGGCAGTTCGGCGGGCGGCCGTCCTGACCGGCCGGTGCTGAGGCCGGTGCGCCGGGCCGGCGTCCGCCGCGTCCAGTGCCAGATCCGTCCGCCGTCCGCCCCTGGGAGACCTCGTGCGGGCGGTTCCTCGCGGCCTACCGTGGCGGGGTGAGCGAGGAGACGGACGGGTGTACCGGGCGGGTGCTGGTCCTGGTGCTGCCCGAGGTGAATCTGCTGGACCTCGGCGGTCCTGTGCAGGTGTTCGACGCCGCGGCGCAGCTCGGCGGCGGTTACCGGCTGGAGTACGTCGCCGAGGCGGACGCTCTGCGGTCCGCCCAGGGCCTGCGGCTGGCGGGGCTGGCGCCGCTGGACACGAGCCGGGCGGCAGCCGGTGACCTGGTGCTCGTGCCGGGCCCCCGGCTGACCGGATCCGACCGGCTGGTGGCGCCCGCCGTCGTGCGCTGGGTGCGTGAGGCGTACGACGCGGGTGCCCGGGTGGCGTCCGTGTGCAGCGGTGCGGTCGTCCTGGGGGAGGCGGGGCTGCTGGACGGCAGGGCGTGCACGACCCACTGGTCGCTCACCTCGGCGATGCGCGACCGGTACCCGCGGGCCCGGGTGCGTGAGGCCGCGCTCTACGTGCACGACGGGCGGGTCAGCACCAGTGCGGGCATCTCGTCGGGGATCGATCTCGCGTTGTCCCTGGTCGAGCGGGAGCGCGGCCCGGAGCTGGCCGGGCGGGTCGCGCGTGAGCTGGTGCTGTACCTGCGGCGGGACGGGGACGCGGCACAGATCAGTCCGTTCCTGCGGCACCGCGACCACGTCCAGCCCGCGGTGCACCGGGTGCAGGACCATCTGGCGCAGCATCTGGACGCCGCCTTCACCCTGCGTGAACTCGCCGGCATCGCCGGGCTGTCCCCTCGCGGTCTGACGCGGGCCTTCACCGCGGCCGCCGGCCTCACCCCGTTCGCCTACCAGCGGCAACTGCGGCTGGAGCGGGCCCGCGCCCTGCTGTCCGGTACCGACCTGACGGTGGAGGCGGTCGCGCTCCGGTGCGGGTTCCGTGACGCCCGGCAGCTGCGCCGGGTGGTCGCCGACGCCTTCGGGGCCCCGCCCTCGCTGCTGCGGGCGCCACTGCGGCCGACCGCCTGACGGGCCCGGCCTCCTCGGCGTAGAGCCTCTTCTGCGACCGGTTTCCCCCGATCTCCTCCGGTTTCCCCCTTTCCCGTTTCCACGAGGGCCGACGGCACCGTGCTGCCGGAACGTGCCCGGATTGTCGAGGTATGTCTTGTTCGCGATGAGTTCCGGGCCACGCAGGGGGCACCGGGCGCTGCTCCGTACCGGCCGGGTGCTGCTGGGCACGGGTCTGGCGGCCGCGTCCTTCGCGGGGATCGCCTTCGCGGGGGTGAGCGCGTCGATGGCGGACAGCTTCGCCCCTGCGCCGCGCGGATCCGGTGCCCGGGAGTGGCCGACCGCCCGGCCGGTGCCGGAGGGCAGGATCACCGTGGCGGTCGCGGTCAGCAACGAGGGGTCCGTGGCCACCGACGTCCTCGCGCCCTACCAGGTGTTCGCCGAGTCGCCGACGATGTTCGTCTACACGGTGGCCGCCGAACGCCGTGTCTCCCCGCTGTCCGGCGGCGCCCATCTGCTGCCCGACCACACGCTGGCCGAGGTGGCGGACGGCACTCTGCCGGAACCCGACGTGGTGGTCGTGCCCGCCGTGACCGACCCCGCCGGCGCGGGCGAGGAGCGCCTGCGCGAGTGGATCGTCGAACGCCACCGCAAGGGCGCCCGGATCCTCGGGGTGTGCGCGGGCTCCGAGCTGCTGGCCGCCTCCGGTCTGCTCGACGGCCGCCAGGCCACGTCGTTCTGGTCCAACATCGGCTCCCTGGAGCGCGGTTACCCGAAGGTCGACTGGCAGCGCGGGCGGCGCTACGTCGAGGACGGGCGGGTGACCACCACCGCGGGCGTCACCTCCGGCACCGTGGGCGCGCTGCGGCTGGTCGGGGAACTGGCCGGCGAGGCGGAGTCGACCCGTATCGGCACCGGCCTGGCCTACCCCGGCTGGACTCCGGACGGGGCGACCGCGATACCGGCCAACCACCTCGCCCTCGGCGACCTCCCGTACGCCCTCAACGCCGCGTTCCCGTGGCTGCGCCCCACCACGGCCATCGGCCTGGTCGACGGCGTCGAGGAGATCGACGCGGCCGCCGCCTTCGAGGGGTACGGCGGAGTCTCCTTCGCCACCCGGACGCTGGTGATCGGCGCCGGCGACACCGTCACCACCCGCCACGGCCTGGTCCTCGTCACCCGGCCCGCGACGGGAGGCGCCCACGGGGCGGACCGCTTCGTGGTGCCTGGCGTCAGGGACGCCTCCGGCCTCGACGGTGCGCTGGGCGGCTGGGCCCTGCGCAACGGGCTCGCCGCCGAACTGCCCGGCGGAGGGCGGCGGTCCGGGGAGTTCGGCTTCGATCCGGTCCTGCGGGACCTCGCCGAGCACGGCGACCGCCGGACGGCACTGACCATCGCGAAGTTCTCCGAGTACCCCTCGGCCCATCTGGAGCTGACCGGCGCGTCCTGGCCCTGGCGGTCCACTCTGCTGGCCGCGGCGGCGGTCGCCGTGAGCGTGGGGGTGGGGCTGGCACCGACGGCGGTCCGGCACACGGTTCGACGGCGGCGCCGCGCCGCACCGGGGCACTGAGGGGGACCCGCCGGGGCCGGGGCGGCCCGTGGAGCGGCGGCCGTGCCGTCCGTCAGATCGGGTCCGTCTTGATCGTTCCGACGCACAGGGCCCAGATGACGAGGGCGTCGATCGCGATCAGGACGATGGCCCACAGGGGGTAGTAGGGCAGCCAGAGGAAGTTGGCGATCATCCCCAGCCCTGCCACGACCAGACCGACGATGCGGGCCCAGGCGGCGCCGCTGAAGACCGCGACACCCGCCACGACGACGAAGACGCCGAGGATGAGGTGGATCCATCCCCAGCCCTCGGTGTTCATCGCGTACACGTAGCTGCGGGTGACGACGAGCAGGCTGTCGTGGGTGATGGCGGCGCTGCCCTGGAAGATCGCCATGAGGCCGGCGGTGATCAGCATGACCCCGGCGAAGATGGTCCACCCTGACGCGTAGGGGTACTGCTCGCGGCCCCGGGCGGTGGGGCCGACTCCGGACGTACTGCTGGCCATGACACGGTCTCCTTCGATCGCGGTCGCCTCGCGGACGGGGGACGGGGACGGGGACGGAGGGACGAGCAGCCGGGTGGAGGGGCTCCGGACGACGCGGAGCGGGGCACCCGCACCGGCAGAGCCCCACATTCACCGTAAGACCGGACCCTCCATCCCGCCGTCGGACGACCGGCCCGCCCCGACCGCTGCCCCGGCCGCCGCCCCGCCCTCGCCCGGGCCGCCGCGGGCACCGCGCACGGAATCCGCTTGACCTTGACACCGTGACAAGCCCTTCACTGTGGCCCAGGAGGTGGTCCTGATGACCAGGCCGGAAGAGGACAGGGACACGATGCGGGCGGCGCTCCGCGGGCTGGAGCACGACGACCCGTCGGTGCGCCTGCGGGCGGCGCTGGCCGTCGGCACGAACCCGGACGCGGGGTTCGTCCGCCCGCTCGTCGGGCGGTGCGCGGTCGAGCCCGAGTTCTCCGTGCGCGAGATGCTCACCTGGGCGCTCACCCGGCACGAGGCGGCGGTGACCGTCCCGCTGCTGCTCGGCGAGGTCCGCGCGGAGCGGGCGCAGGCCCGGAGCCAGGCCCTGCACACGCTGTCCAAGATCGGGGACCGGCGGGCGTGGCCGGCGATCACGCCGGCGCTGCTGGCCGACGCCGACGAGGAGGTGGCCCGCAGCGCCTGGCGGGCCGCGGTCGTGCTCGTACCCGAGGACGGGGTGCCCGCGCTGGCCGTAGTGTTGGCGGCTCAGCTCGGGCGCGGCGGACGCGAGACGCGGCTGAGCCTCAGCCGGGCGCTGGTCGCGCTCGGGGAGGCGGTGCTGCCGACGCTGGGCGCCGCGACGACGGACCCCGACCCCGGGGTGCGCGCGCACGCGCTCGCCACCGAACGGCTGTGGCACGACCCGGACGCCGGGTTCGAGCTCGCCGTCGAGGAGGCGAAGCGCACGGCGGTCTTCGGCGAGGGCCGCCAGGAGGGACGGTAGGCAGTGTTGATCGGCGACGTGGCCCGGCGGTCGGGGGTCAGCGCCCGCATGCTCAGGCACTACGAGTCGCTCGGGCTGGTGCGTCCGACGGGGCGCACCGGCTCCGGTTACCGCCGGTACGCGGACGAGGACATCCGGCGGATCTTCCACATCGAGAGCCTGCGGTCGCTGGGCCTCTCGCTGCGCGACGTCGGTCGGGCCCTGGACGATCCCGGCTTCGCGCCCGCGGAGCTCGTCGAGGACCTCATCCTCCGGACCCGCGAGCGCATCGCGGCGGAGACGGAGCTGCTCACCCGGCTGCGGCGGATCGACGCCGCGGAGCCCGCCGGGTGGGAGGAGGTCCTCCGGGTCGTCGCGCTGCTCCAGGCCCTGGAGTCGAAGAGCCCGGGGGCGCGGCAGCGCGCCGCGCTGTCCGCGGGCGAGGACGCGGCGGTGCCGGTGGAGGCGCTGGTCGAGGCCGTGCTGGGCGAGTCGGACCCGATCGTCGCCGGGGCGCTCCGGTGGGCGCTGGCGCAGTCGGGCGGGGACGGGACGGCCCTGCTCGCGGAGGGGCTGGACTCGTCCGCGGCCGAGGTGCGCGAACGGGCCGTCCGGTCCCTCGCCGAGCTGCCGGACGGGACGGCGACCGCGCTGCTGCGGGACGCCCTCGGGCACCCGGACGCCGTGGTCCGCAGGTACGCGGCCCTGGCGCTCGGGGCCCGCGGCGTGGCCGACGCGGTCCCGACGCTCATCGACATGATCGTCGGGGCGACGAACGACGCCGACGCGGCGGACGCGCTGGGCGCGCTGGCGAACGGCTCCGCTTCGGTGGACGATCCCGCTCCGGCGGACGGCGCCACGCCGGCGAGCGGCCCCGCGCTGGCGGACCGGATCGCCGCCGGGCTGGTCGACCGCCTCGCCCAGGAGGCCGTCGGCCCGGACGCGCGCCGACGGCTGACCCAGGCGCTCGCGGACGTCCCGGGCGGTACGGCGTCCCGCGCCCTCGAAGCGCTCGCGCGGGACGAGGACCGTGCGGTCGCGCTCACCGCGACGTACATTCTCAAGCTGCGCGCGATGCGGTAACCACGCGGTAGTCGCGCGACGGCCGGGGGCGGGTTCGAGGTGGGGGTGGCATGACAGGGGCCGGGCGGTTCCGTCGGCAGCGGCGGCTGTTCCTCTCGGTGGCGATCGACACGTTCGGCTCCGGCGTCTTCCTGCCGCTGTCGCTGCTGTTCTTCGTCACCGTCCGGCACTTCCCGGCGGCCGCCGCGGGCACCGCCGTGACGGTCGGGTCGCTCGCGTCCTTCGCCGTCGTGCCGCTCTGCGGACGGGCCGTCCAGGCGGTGGGGCCCAAGTCCTGCCTGGTCGTCAGCAACGTCCTGACCGCGCTCGGGTACGGGCTGTTCTTCGCGGCCGGGAACCTGTTCACGGTCGCGGCCGCCACCTTCGTGGTGACGGCCTCCGACCGCCTCTACGGCGCTGCCTGGCCCACCCTGGTCGCGCGGTTCGCGAAGCCGGAGGAACTCACCGAGTGGTTCTCCGCGGTCACCGTGCTCAAGACGACCTCCCTGGGCGTCGGCACCCTGGGGGCGACCGCCCTGATGGCGCTCGCCGGCGGGCACGGCCTGGAGGTCGCGCTCGCCCTGAACAGCGCGAGCTCCCTCCTCGCGGCCGCCCTCCTGCTGGGGGTGACCGTGCCGGCCGCCGATCGGCCCGGGCTCCGGGCGGCGAGGTCGAACACCCGGGCTGCGCTCGGCGACCGGCCGTTCCTGTCCCTGGTCGCGTCCCAGACGCTGCTCTCGGCGGCCTGGCTGATCCCGACCGTCGCCTTCCCCCTCTACCTGGTGGAGGGCCTCCACCAGGCCGCCTACTGGCCGACCGTCGTGGTCGCCGTGCGCTACGCCACCGCCACCACCCTGCAGATGCGGATCAGCCGACTGCTGTCCGGCTGGAGCCGCTCGCGGGTCCTGGGCCTGTCGATCGGCGCGGCGGCCGGCGCCATCGCCCTCACCGCGACGGTCTCCACCGCCCCGCACGCCCTCCAGGGCCCGCTCGCCGTCCTCGTGGCGGTGGTGCTGGCGCTGGCCGAACTGGCCTCGAAGCCCACCGCGGCCGCGACGGCGGTCGCCATGGCGCCCAAGGGCGACGAGGGACCGTACATGTCCCTGTTCCAGCTGACCTGGACGGTGTCCTACGCGGTCGGACCGGCGGTCATCGGCCTGGGCCTGCAGAACCCCCCGCTGCTCTGGACCGCGCTGGCCCTCTGCGTGGCGGCCAGCGCCCTGGCCCACCGCCTCCGCACGCCTTGGCGACCGCGGCCGCAACCGCACGGGCCCTCAGTCCGTGGGCTGCGGGAGGAGGCCGAGGCCCCGTAGCCGACGCCCCGAACGCCCCGAACGCCCCGAACGCCCCGGACGCCCCGGACGCCCCGGACGCGCGGGCCGGGCCTCAGTGGCGTACCGGCGGCTGCTCGGCGGCGCCGTAGGCGCGCAGCTGGTACGGGAGCGCGGACGGGCGGCACCACTGGAGGTCGAGGCCGCAGGCCCCGAGGACGGCGCCGAAGGCGTGCCGCATCGCGTCCTGGACGGCGGTGCGGGCCCGTGCGGCCCGCTCGGCGGCGGGGGTGTCGCCGTCGG
>NZ_LFVW01000516.1:0-16799 GCF_001182915.1 Kitasatospora sp. MY 5-36 | reverse complement strand
CCCCGGCCGGCTGGGCGTCGCCGGCCGAGGCACCCGCCGGGGGCTCCGCACCGGCGGCGGGCCGGCCGGTCCGGGTGACCCTGGTGACCGGCGACCGGGTCACCGCCCTGGTCGGCACCGACGGCGGGGTGTCGCTGGTCGCCGTACAGCCCGGGCCCGGACGCGAGGACGTGACCTTCACCCAGCGCTCCGGCGCCCCGGGCACGCTCACCCTGCTCCCCGCGGACGCCGTCGAGCCGCTGAGCACCGGGCGGCTGGACCCGCGGCTGTTCGACGTCGCCGGGCTGATCGCCCAGGGCTACGACGACGCGGGCACCGCCGAGCTGCCGCTGATCCTCGGCTCGGACCGACCCGGTGCCAAGGGGTTCGCCGCCGCCGCGCCGCCGGCCGGGGCCACCGTCGTACGCACGCTGGAGAGCGTGCACGGCGTGGCCCTGCGCGCCCCGAAGGCCCGCACGGGCGAGCTCTGGCAGCAGCTCGCCCGGCCCGGCGCCGGGCTCGCCGCGAGCGGGGTGGACAAGGTCTGGCTGGACGGCAAGGTGACCGCCGCGCTCGACCGGTCGACCGCGCAGATCGGCGCCCCGCAGGCCTGGTCGTCCGGCTGGACCGGCAAGGGCGTCAAGGTCGCGGTGCTGGACAGCGGCATCGACCGCGGGCACCCCGACGTGGCCGGCTCCCTCGGCGAGAGCTCCGACTTCACCCTCGCCGACCCGGCCCGCGAAGGCCCCACCCCAGTGGCCTCCGACGCGGACGGCCACGGCACGCACGTCGCCTCGATCGTGGCGGGCACCGGCTCCGCCTCCGACGGCCGGTTCAGGGGCGTCGCCCCCGAGGCCCGGCTGCTGGTCGGCAAGGTGCTGGACGACGAGGGCAACGGCCAGGAGTCCTGGGCGCTCCAGGGCATGGAGTGGGCCGCGGCCCGCGCGCCGATCGTCAACACCAGCTTCACCGGCGCCGCCACCGACGGCACCGACCCGCTGGCCCAGGCCGTCAACACGCTCTCCGCCCGCTACGGCACGCTCTTCGTCGCCGCGGCCGGCAACAGCGGCCGGCCCGGCACCGTCGGCACCCCCGGCTCGGCGGACGCCGCGCTGACCGTGGGTGCCGTCGACCGCGACGGCTCGCTGGCCGGCCTCTCCAGCCAGGGCCCTCGCACCGGCGACCACGCCGTCAAGCCGGACCTCACGGCACCCGGCATCGGCATCGTCGCCGCCCGCGCCGCCGGGACGGACGGCCAGAACCCGGTCGGCGACCGGTACACGGCCATCTCCGGCACCTCGATGGCGGCCCCGCACGTCGCCGGAGCCGCCGCCCTGCTCCTCCAGCAGCACCCGGACTGGAAGGGGCCGCAGCTCAAGGCCACGCTCGTGTCCTCCGCCGCCCCGCTGGCCGGGCGCGGCGCGTACGAGCAGGGCGCCGGGCGGGTCGACGTCGCCCGGGCCACCACCCAGGACGTGTACGCGACCGCCGAGGGCACCGGGATCCGCCTGGACGACGCGTCCGACGCGGCCCCGACCAGCCGGACCGTCACGTACCACAACGCCGGCGGCACGCCTGTCACCCTGGACCTGGCCGCCCGGTCCACCGGGCCGGCCGGCGGGTTCACCGTCGCCCCCGCCCGGCTGACCGTCCCGGCCGGCGCCAGCGCACCGGCCACCGTGACCGTGGACCCGGCCCGGATCGCCGCGGGCACCTCGCTGACCGGCCGGGTGACCGCGACCGGCCCCGGCGGCACCGCCGTCACCACCCCGTACGCGCTCACCCGCGAGGCCGTCCGGCACGACGTCACCGTCACCGCGGTCGACCGCGACGGCGCTCCGGTGGGACCGGGCACCTGGATGACCCAGTCGATGATCGGCCTGGTCAACCTGGACACCCGGGAGTCCTTCCCGCTCCGGTTCACCGGCGGCACCGCCACCGCCCGGGTACCCGAGGGCCGCTACAACCTCGGCGGCAAGCTGATCACCCCCGGTGCCGGGACCGCAAGCCCGACGTCCACCCTGTTCCTCCAGCCCGAGCTGGAGCTGCGCGGCGACACCAGGATCGCCGTCGACGCCCGGCAGGGCAGGCAGCTGACCGTCACGGTGCCCGGCCGCGCCACCACCGGCTGGTCACTCTCCGCGGCCTACTGCTACCGCACCGGCGGCGACGAGGGGTGCGCCGACTCCTTCGCGGCCATCGGCCGGCCCGGCAACCTGTACGTCATCCCAGGCGGCCGACCCGGCGCCGGCCGGCTGGACTTCACGGCGCAGAGCGTCCAGAACGGCCCGCAGCAGCAGAACGGACGGCTGCCGGACCGCTATGACCTGCTGGTGCACACCACCGGCGGGCTCCCGGACCCGGCCTTCACCGTCGACCCCGGCGAGCTGGCCACCCTCAACACCCGCTACTTCGCCCAGGCCCCCGGCACGGCGGGCGACTTCAGCAGCTTCGCGGAGGCCGGCGGCGTCGGCGGCCTCAGCATCGCGGAGCCGAACTTCGCGCTGCCGGCCGTCCGCACCGAGTACTTCACCGTCAAGGACCAGCGCCGCGAGACGACCTTCGGCCAGAACGCCGGGCCCGGCGGCGAGATGGTCCCCTCCACGGTGAGCCAGAGCGGTGCCCTGCGCTGCGCGGCCGGCGAGACCTGTGCCGAGCGCTGGAACGCCGCCGTCATCGGACCCGGCCTCGCCCCCGGCCAGGGCGGCGCGGCCACCATGGCCCGCACCAGCGACGGCTTCCTCACGCTGGCACCGCAGCTGTTCAGCGACGCCTCACCCGGCCACATCGGCTCACCGTGGACGCGGCGGCTGGACGACACCGTCCGGATCGACCTGGAGCGGGACGGCAAGCGGATCGGCAGCAGCGCACGGGAGTCCGCCGACTTCGCCGTGCCGGCTGGCGACGCCACCTACCGGCTGACCGCGAAGGCCACCCGGTCCGAACCGTGGGCCGCGCTGTCCGGCACCGTCGAGGCGGTCTGGACCTTCCGCTCGGGAGCTGTCGCACCGGGCCCCGGCGGCACCCCGCGCAGCACCCCTCTGCCGATCGACGTGGTTCGTTTCACCGCCCCGGTCAACCCAGACAACCAGGTGCCGCGCAAGCAGCACACGCTGCTCGCCGCCGTGGAGCGGCAGAGCGGCGCGCCCGCCGCGACCGTCGCCAGCCTGGAGGTCCAGGTCTCCTTCGACGACGGCGCCAACTGGCGCAACGCCCCGGTGCAGCCGGGCGACAGCGGCTACCGGGTCACCGTCGACCCGCCGGCCGGGACGGGCGGCTTCGTCTCGCTCAGGGCCGTGGCCCGGGATGCCGACGGCGGCTCCGTCGAGCAGACCGCGCTCCGCGCCTACCGGCTGACACCGTGAAGCGGGCTCGGTGGCCCGGGGGTCTCCCCGGCCGGCTCTCCGAAACCGCTACCCGGACCGATCCCTGAGGAACGACCCCTAAGGGCGTAGACACACGCGCCGACGGGCATGGCAAGGTCACAGTGCAGCGCCACCAGCCGTGAGAAGGTACCAAGCATGAGTGCAGTGAAGTTCATCCTCAATGTCATCTGGTTGATTTTCTGCGGCATTTGGATGGCTCTTGCCTACGTGCTCGCCGGAATCATCTGCTGTGTACTGATCATCACCATCCCGTTCGGTATCGCCTCGTTCCGGATCGCCGGCTTCATACTGTGGCCGTTCGGCAGGACGACCGTCGAGCGGCCGGACGCCGGGCCGGCGTCGTGCGTCGGGAACGTGATCTGGCTGGTCTTCGCCGGGTGGTGGCTGGCGATCGGGCACCTGGTCACCAGCATCCCGCTGTTCCTGTCGATTATCGGCATCCCCTTCGGGTGGGCCAACCTGAAGATGATCCCGATCTCGCTGATGCCGCTCGGCCGCGAGATCGTCTCCACGGACCGGGAGTGGGGCGCGCGGTAACCGGGACACGGACCTCGACGGCCGGCGACGGGCAGCAGCCCGCGCCGGCCGTTCGCGTGCGCGGGCGAATCACGGATAGCCCGGCGCCGTGGTCGCGGTGCGTCACAGGCCTTGAGCAGCGGGCCGCACTCTGAAAGGCTGATGACCCGCAGTGATCGCGCCCGACAGGTCCTGCGTGAGAAGGCCGAGGGGAAGGGGCCAGTATCAACGGGGCTACAGACGGCCGGAGCGTGCAGACAGCCGTGCTCGGCCACCCAGGATCGGACACCCCGATCATCCTCCCGCCTGACTACGATGACTTCGACCGGTTTCGCCGGGTGCACCGGAGCGACAGTTTTTGGTGCGGAGTGGAACTCGGCGGCTGCGGGAAGCAGCTGGCTGGCAAGCGCTACCTGGACCGAGTGTGCCACTTCGCCCACTTCCCCGGCCCGGACGGGATTCCCAACATCTGCCAACGTCGCCACGCGGGCGTCGGCAGCGCCGATCATCTCTACGCCAAACAGAACCTGGCCGCATGGCTCAAGGCAGAGGGCATTCCCGTTTCCGCATCACTCATCGGGAAACCGGGCACCAAGGACAGCGCGGTGGAGTTCTCCGGCGAGGAGACAAAGCATCTGGTCAGGGCGCAGCTGGGAAGCATCAGCGTGGACTCGTGGCGGTTGACGTCCGAGGGGCTCTCATCCGGCGGAAACCAAGTCGAATGGCTATTCGGTATGGCGGCTGCGGCGGCCGCCTACGAGGACATGGACCGGCGCGGATACACCCTGCGGATCAAGTTCGAGACTGTGGGGACGGCCCGCGAGATCCAGGTCGGCACCCAGTACTCCAGCACGGAGATCGACTGGGCAGACCTCTCCCGCTGTCGGGCAAGCAAGAGCGGGATATCCACCCCCTTCACTACCCGACTACCAAAGAAGAAGGTCGCCCCGGTCACGCTCAACCCAACCCCACCGGTCCGACCGAGCCCCGTGCCGAAGCAACACCAAGCCTTGCCCGGCCCCGGAGCAGCCCTCGATCTCGAAGCGATGGCCGTCAAGGTTCGGCAAGCCCTGGCCGCCGCCACCCGAGGTGGCTACACACTCACGTGGGACCATCTCGCAAAGCGCGTAGGCGTGTCCGTCTCCTCGCTGTCGGAATCCGACCGACGGCAGATCCTGACCATTGTGGATCGTGCTGGCCCGAATGGAGCCGCGATATTCTCTGCGGCCCTGGCTGAGGACAAGACGAAGAAGTACCAGGGCTTGAAGACGGATTTCTTTCAAGCAAAGGACCTTGGACACATCGCACGCGCGATCGAGATTTCCGAGTCTCTTGGATCACTGCATTCGCAGCTACCGCTCGACATACGTAGGGCGCACACGACTGACATCGAGCAGATCCGGGCCTGGGCGCGTGAACAACGCGGTCATGTCGCCGAGAGCGAGCTGATTTCCTTGCTGCGCGAGCTCGGCCGACAGCGTGCTCGCGTCAATACTCTCAGTCTTGCCGAAGCGATGGAGCGAGCGGCGGCCCTGATAGGCGAACTGACAACGCCTCCGCCTGCAGTCGTCCAGGCTGTACTGCCCTACTGGCAGGCCGCCCTAGCGGAAGCCCGTCGAACGGAGGCGTCGGGTACTGGTTCAGCGAGCAGCACAGTGGATCTCGAGACCTATCTCACCGGCTCCGACCTAAATCCTGTCATCGTCGAGCTGGGACAGCGCCTCGCCAAGGCGCGGGTGACAGAGAACCGCGAGGACACGGAACGTGTGTGCCGTGAGGTTGACCTGTTCCTGGCGGTCCGCCCGCCGGGGGCCTCCGCTGGTCTGAGGAAAATGCGTCGGCTGGCCGGCGTGTGGCTGACGGCACATTAGGGCTGTGTCGGCCGCCAGCGTTTACGCTGGGCAAGACCGATTCATCGTCAGACAGGCGCAGAGCGATGGAACTGCGCTGGTGCCGAGCGCCCGAACGCCGTGCCGACGTCCTTCGCCCGGCAACATCATCTGGTTGTTCTTCGTCGGCTGCTGGCTGGTGATCGATCAGCTGCTCACCGACATCCTGCGGGGTCGTGCGAAGCGACCGTTAGTAGCCTGACGAATGCTGATGGTCGGCGAGAATTGGGAAGCCCGCCGACCATCGCTACCAGCGCAGATATTATCAGCACCAGACAAAGTGGACGATAATCCTGGCGCACCCGAAAACGGCCATCTCAACGAACGACCTATATAGCTCACGATAGATAAACCCGAGCAGCCAAGTTATTGCATCGCGGACCAGCATTTCTAGGTCAGTTCAGCGGCGGCGTTCGGGAGGCCAGGACGCAGAGATTAGCCCTTGATAAACCGCTTGGATGCGGCTAGCGCCTCTCCCGTAGTTAGCTTGCGCAGGTCCTCTCCATCTCGGACGAAGTAGTCACCATTGTAGCCGGAGAGCTCCCTCTGTGCCGGAATCCGAATCACGACATAGGATCTTCCACTGTAAGCAACGGTGTCAATATTTGCTAGGACGTCACCTTTGAGCTCCGTCTCCAACGGCGAATCCTGGAACTGCTTGATGATTAGACGCTGATATTCCGGCATTTCCAAGGAAAGCGCTTCACACTCCCGATCCACACCTACAAGGTATTGCCTGCCAATTTTCAGCAGGCTCCTCGAATCGAGTTCCTGGATCCGTTGCGCATCACTTTCACTGTCGGCCACGCCTAGCACAATATAACCATCGCCCTCAGGGCCGATGTTCGCGATTGCCGACGCGATCTTTGGGAGCTTCTCCAGCATTTTTCGATTTATCGCCCGCCGGGTGGACAGCGAAGCGATCCCCTGCTTGAACTCATATCGGCCGCTTTCGACAGGGGCCCTTCTAATCAGATTCGGGAATTCGATCTCCATCGCCGGCCCATGAGTCAATGGACCCTTCTGGGACTCCGTGAAGTACTTCTCCACTAGCCCTCGGACAATGTCAATATTGTCCTGCCTCTGCTTCTCGGTGGTCGTATTTCTACTGGGCGTAAGTTTGGCAGAGACCTTCCTCAGAGCCTCAAAAGCTCCCTCATTATCAGACAATTGACGCCCCCTTCTGATCATAAGATCATAGAACGCCATGAAGACCGCATAGAACGGAGTCTTCGCCGACGTAAAGGTGCTCGTACTGACATGGGATCGGAATGCCCCCACCACGCCCGGTCGCATCGACTCAACAATAGCTTTTAGGGCACCCAGCACAATCTTTACGTCATCTGCAAGCTTATCTGTTCCGTAAGCGTGGAGATCGATCGCCAGCGAGGAACTCTCCGGCGTGGACAAGTCAAAGTATTTATCAAGGACATCAGAACTGACGCTGAAGGTATTTCCACGCACAACAGAAATACAGATATCGGCAAGGAGTTGCTCATCCTCGCTCTGCTGCAGCTGGCGTGGGCTCAGGATCCCAAGACTGCACCAGAATGTCTCTTCCGCGGAGATCCCGTAACCCAACCGCTCCCGAGCAGAATCGATCGAAACGACCGGCATTTTCGTGAGTGGGAGAATATCTGGAGATCCATCGTAACGAAATTCAGACGCCAGCCTGCGCAGCATTGCCACAAAATCGCTCACAACACCGGCTTGCCGCTTCTCCTGGGCGCTCAGCTGGCGCCCACCAGAATTAATTCTCCGAAAGACTTCCGTAACCTTTGCTTCTTCACCCGAGTCGAAGATCGTTACCGCCAGTTGATAGTCAAGAAGATCAGCACACTCGCCCGCGCTAATCAGCCCCGGCATCCCCGGCTCCCGATCGAAGCCGCCCGACTCGGCCAGCTGCCGCGCCCGAGAAAATTCGTTCAGATCAAAAAATCGACGAGCATCCCCGGAGCCGGGAATTCCATACCGCTGCTCAATGAATCCAAAAATCGCATCCAGGCGCTGCATTCCATCGATGATCTCATACTTCTGATCGGGGGCTTCGGCCAGCAAAAACAATGGAATCGGGAATCCGCGAAGTATACTGTCGATCAGATGCATCTTCTCATTTACGCCCCACACCAGCTTACGCTGGTAGTTTCGATTTACCACCAGCTTCTCGCTGCGATAAATATTATAGGCTTCCTGGATCGACATTCCTCGCGGCGTGATCGACACCAAATCCCCTTAGCATTTTGCAGGACAGCGGCCCGGTATGAACGGGCAAGCTTGTGGGCTGGATACTAAGGCAGGTTCAATCGGCCTGTCCGGCACTTCCGAAAGTTCGTCGGGGCTCCTCGCGTACTGCCGGTCACAGTCCGCCTGAGTGGCTCAAGCCCCGGGCCACTGGTTTAGGGGCCGTACGACAGCTCCCAGAACCGTGCGATGAGTCCGACCCGCCCGAACAGGTAGCCTGTGTGTCTATCGAGTGGATGTCCAGGCGCCCGAGCTTCTCGCGCAGTTGACGTTCGTGCTGGCCAAGCCAGCGTCTGTGTGACGCCGGGCCGGCGTCGTGCGTCGGGAACGTGATCTGGCTGGTCTTCGCCGGGTGGTGGCTGGCGATCGGGCACCTGGTCACCAGCATCCCGCTGTTCCTGTCGATTATCGGCATCCCCTTCGGGTGGGCCAACCTGAAGATGATCCCGATCTCGCTGATGCCGCTCGGCCGCGAGATCGTCTCCACGGACCGGGAGTGGGGCGCGCGGTAACCGGGACACGGACCTCGACGGCCGGCGACGGGCAGCAGCCCGCGCCGGCCGTCCGCGTTCGCCGGGGGGGGTGGCAGGGGGGCGGGCGTCAGCGGCCGAGGCGGGATTCCAGGGCGCGCAGGTCCGCGGTGAGGGCGGACCGCACGGGGCGGGACATCAGCGGGCCGGCCAGGCGGAGGCCGCCGCGGACCCGGATGCGGGCGAAGGTGCCGGTCCGGGTGGGCTCGAAGGTGTAGGTGACGCGCATGGGCATCGGCCCGGCGACGGAGACCATGTCGAGCACCGTCGGCGGGTCGTGGCGCGACACGCGCAGCACGTACGAGAAGGACCGGCCCAGGAAGTGCGCGGTCCGGGTGACCTCGGCGCCCGCGCCGAAGCCGCCGGTGTCGGCCTCCCGGGTGAGGGTGGCGCTGCGGATGCCCCGGGTCCACTCGGAGTCGTGGCGCCAGTCCATCGCGTAGGCGGCGACCGTGGCGGGCGGGAGGGGGATCAGGCGTTCCACTGTGACGTCGAGCATGATCACACTCTCCCGCCGGGCGGGCCGGCGCGCTCCCCGGACTCGCCCGGGCGGAGGCGCGCCCCCGGTCAGAGCCCCAGGATCCGCTGGGCCTGCGCCCGCATCTCGACCTTGCGGATCTTCCCGGTGACCGTCATCGGGAACTCCTCGACCACGTGCACGTAGCGCGGGATCTTGACGTGGGCGAGCCGGCCGGCGCAGTACCCGCGGACGGCCTCGGCGGTGAGCGGCTCGGCGCCCTCCCGCATCCGGATCCAGGCCATCAGCTCCTCGCCGTACTTGGCGTCGGGGACGCCGATGACCTGGACGTCGAGGATGTCCGGGTGGGTGTGGAGGAACTCCTCGATCTCCCGCGGGTAGAGGTTCTCGCCGCCGCGGATCACCATGTCCTTGATCCGGCCGGTGATGGCGAGGTAGCCGTCCCCGTCCATCACCGCGAGGTCCCCGGTGTGCATCCAGCGGGCGGCGTCGACGGCCTCGGCGGTGCGCTCGGGCTCGCCCCAGTAGCCGAGCATGACGGAGTAGCCGCGGGTGCAGAGCTCGCCGGGTTCGCCGCGCGGGACGGTACGGCCGGTGGCCGGGTCGACCACCTTGACCTCCAGGTGCGGGCCGACCCGGCCCACCGTGGCGACCCTCCGCTCGACCGGGTCGTCGACCCGGGTCTGGGTGGAGACCGGCGAGGTCTCGGTCATGCCGTAGCAGATGGAGACCTGCGCCATGCCCATCCGCCCGATGACCTCCTTCATCACCTCGCTCGGGCAGGGCGAGCCGGCCATGATGCCGGTGCGCAGGCTGCCGAGGTCGTAGCGGTCGAAGTCCGGGTCGGCCAGCTCGGCGATGAACATGGTCGGCACGCCGTACAGCGAGGTGCAGCGCTCGGCGGCGACGGCGGCCAGGGTGGCGCCGGGCTCGAAGGAGGGGGCGGGGATGACCATGCAGGCGCCGTGCGAGGTGGCGGCGAGATTGCCCATCACCATGCCGAAGCAGTGGTAGAACGGCACCGGGACGCAGATCCGGTCCTGCTCGGTGTAGGCGAGCAACTCCCCGACGAAGTACCCGTTGTTGAGGATGTTGTGGTGGGAGAGCGTCGCGCCCTTGGGGAAGCCGGTCGTCCCGGAGGTGTACTGGATGTTGATCGGGTCGTCGGGGGCCAACTCGCCCTGCCGTTCGGCGAGTCGGGCCGGGTCGGCGCGCCGTCCGGCGGCGGTCACGGCGTCCCAGTCGGGGCCGCCGAGCAGCAGGACGTGCTCCAACTCCGGACAGCGGGGCCGCACTTCAGAGATCATCCCGGCGTAGTCGGAGGTCTTGAAGCGCTCGGCGGCGACCAGCAGCCGGATGCCGGCCTGGTTCAGCACGTACTCCAACTCGTGGGCGCGGTAGGCCGGGTTGACCGTGACCAGGATCGCGCCGAGCTTGGCGGTGGCGTACTGGGTGAGCGTCCACTCGGCGCAGTTGGGGGCCCAGATGCCGACCCGGTCGCCCTTGGCGATCCCGAGTTCCAGCAGGCCGAGCGCCAGGGCGTCGACGTCGGCGGCGAGTTCGGCGTACGTCCAACGGCGGGCGGTGGCCCGGTCGACCAGGGCGTCGCGCCCGGGGAAGGCGCGCACCGCGCGGTCGAGGTTCTCCCCGATGGTGTCGCCGAGCAGCGGGACGTCCGAGGCGCCGGAGGCGTAGCTGCGGGGGGTCGGCGTGGTCGGCACGGGCGGGCTCCCTGGGGACGGCGGTGCGGGACGGGGTCCATGGTCGCGGGCGCCGGCCCCGCGCCGCCACCCCCGAACGGGGGTACGGACACGGCGCTGGGGCCGCCCGTCACGGTCGACGGACGGCCCCAGCGCGCGGGGTCACTTGTTGATGCAGGTGTTGCCGAACGCCGGGTTGAGGAGCCCGATGATGTCGATCGAGTTCCCGCAGACGTTGGCCTCCAGGTTGATCGGGACCTGGATCACGTTGCCGGACAGGATGCCGGGCGAACCGATGGCGGCCCCGTTGGCGGTGGCGTCGCCGGCGGACGCGGTGCCGGCCCCGACGAGGACCGTCACCGCGGCGAGGGCGGTGGCGGCGAAGGTGGTACGCATACGCATTGCGTCACTCCTTGTGAGCAGAGCGGGTCGAAGTGTGACGATCACACCTCGCCCACGATCACAAGGGATGCGCTCCTCCGCACGCCGGATTCGCCCGTCTAGGGCGTGTCGCCCTCCCGACCCACCGGCTC
Organism: Kitasatospora sp. MY 5-36; assembly: GCF_001182915.1. NCBI lineage: Bacteria > Bacillati > Actinomycetota > Actinomycetes > Kitasatosporales > Streptomycetaceae > Kitasatospora > Kitasatospora sp. MY 5-36. The sequence goes on along the minus strand of NZ_LFVW01000516.1, from coordinate 5,547 downwards.
CCCGCCCTCGGGACCGGCGCCACCGAGCGATTCCAGCAGGTCCCGGGCCGGACGAAGCCCTGGCTCGGCCGCGACCGCGCGGTGCAGCAGCCCGAGGGCGAGCGGCCCCTCCCCGGCCGCCAGGGCCTCCAGTGCGCGGTTGTAGTCGATCCGTCCGGCGTAACGCAGCCGGAACAGCACGGACAGGTCCTCCCCGCAGGACGGGCAGCGCAGGGTCACCGGGTCCGCCGGAACCCTGCACAGCGGACACGGCACCGGCGGGGCCCCAAGGGCCGCGACAGCGCCCCCGGCGCCCGGGACGGACACGGCGTCCACGGCGTCCACGGCGCTCATCGCGGCCCCGCCTCCTCCGGCCGGACCGGGCCGAGCGACTCCTGGGCCGGCTCGCTGCCCAGCTCCCGCTGCGCCTGCGCGTACAGGGCCAGCAGGTTCGACATGTGGGTGTTCACGTCCGCCATGTTGGGCGCCTCCACGGCCTCGTCCAGGCCGCGCAGCTCGGCCATGATCAGCTGGGCCAGGGCGGGCGAGACCATGCTCTGGGTCACGTAGATGTTGCACATGGTCAGCATCCGCATGGTGTGCCCGAGCGAGTCGCACAGCTCGTCCGCCTTGCGGGCCGAGCGCACCGCGCCGTCCCAGTCGGCGGCCTCCCGGCGCAGCCGCAGCTCGGCGGCCACCGACCGCAACCGGTCCAGGTCGCTCGGGTCGAGGAGCTTCTCGCAGTAGTGGATGAACAGGCTCAGGTACGCCTCCGAGCCGCGCACCCAGCGCTGGGCCTTGAGCTGCTGCTGGGCCCGCTCCAGCGCCGCGTCCACCGACTGGCCGCGGGTCTGCCCGGCCGCCAGGTCGTCCAGGGTGTCCATCAGCCGCTGCGCCTCGCGCATCTCGGCCTCGGTCAACTCGCCGCCCCAGCGGTCGGTGAAGGACTCGATCTGCCGCTGCTGCTCCTCGACCTGCACCTTCAGCTCCGGGTCGAGGGTGACCCGCTCCAGCTTGACGGTCTTCTCGGCGCCGCCCTGGATCCGCACCGACAGCGTGATGGTGCGGTCCCGGTCGAGGCCGAAGGCGACCTCCACCGGGGTGCGGCCGCCCAGGCCCTCGGGCAGCCGCAGGGTGAGGTGGCCGATCAGCTCGTTCTGCTGGGCGATCTCGTGCTCGCCCTCGTAGACCGCGACCTCCAGCCGCTGCCGGCCGCTGCCGGAGACCACGAACTCCCGGCTGACCGGCGAACTCGTCGGGTAGCTGGTGTTCTTGGGGATGATGACGGCGAGGCGGCCGTCGTTCAGCTCGATGCCGAGGTTCTTCGGGGTGATGTCGAACGGGTTGGTGACCTGCGCCAGTTCGCCGCAGCCCGGGCAGACCTCGCAGCCCGGCGGGTTGACCACGCCGCAGGAGGCGCAGCGCAGGCCGACGTCCTCGGCGGCGGCGGTGGCCACCCTGGTGTGGCCCGGGGCCGCCGAGTTGAGCGGCTCGCCGCACAGCTCGCAGGCGGTGACGCCGGGGGCGGCCGGGGTGCCGCAGCGCGGGCAGTTGCCGCCGTGCACCACGGCGGTGGCCCGGGTGGCCTGCCGCGGGACCGTCCCGCCGCCGCCCGAACCGTCCAGCTCCTGCTCGCACTTGGGGCAGGAGGCCGCCCCGGCGTCGACCGGGAGGTGACAGGTCGGGCAGGAGACCCGGTCGCCGCCGAGCAGGCCGGCGGCGCAGTTGGCGCAGTTGGAGGCGGACAGGTCGCCGGGGGCCCGGCACTCGGGGCACTCCACCTCACCGACCAGCGCGGACTGCACGGCCGCGCCGAGCGCCACGCACTGCATCGGGTTGACGCCGCGCCGGATCCGGCGGGGGCCGAAGACCTCGCCGAGCCGGCGGGCGACCAGCGGGATCGCGGTCGAGCCGCCGACCAGCACCACCTCGTCGATGTCCCCGACGGTCAGGTTGGCCTGCATGATGGCCTTGTGGGTCAGCTCGATGGTGCGCTCGATCCGGGCCTCGATCAGCTCCTCGAAGCGGGCCCGCTCGAACTCCGTCTCCAGCACCAGCTGTCCGGCGCCCAGGCCCGGCAGGATGACCTCGGAGGACTCCTGGTGGGAGAGCTCGATCTTGATGGTCTCGGCGGTCGCGGCGATCTTCGGACGGTCGCGCAGGTCGGGCTGGTACTCCGCGCCGTACTCCTCGCGGATGTCCTCCAGCAGCGCGGTGGTGATCCCCCGGTCGAAGTCGTCGCCGCCGAGCAGGTTGTCGCCCTCGATGCCGAGCACCGAGACCGAGCCGGGCACCAGCAGCAGGATGGAGATGTCGAAGGTGCCGCCGCCGAGGTCGTAGACCAGGACGGTCTTCCCCTCCTCGCCCGCCTCGGAGGTGATGCCGTAGGCGAGGGCGGCTGCGGTCGGCTCGTTGATGATCCGCAGTACGTGCAGGCCGGCCATCCGGCCCGCCTCCTGGGTGGCCGCGACCTGCCGCTCGCCGAAGTACGCGGGGACGGTGATGACGGCGCGGTGGAAGGGCTCGCCGAAGCGCTGCTCGGCGTCCTCCTTGAGGCGGTGCAGGATGATCGCGGAGATCTCGATCGGGGTGTACGAGCGGCCGTTGAACCAGACGTTGACGTCGCCGTCGGTGCCCGCGGTGACCTTGTAGTCCACCTCCTTCAGGGCCGCCTGGACCTGCGGGTCCTTGAACTTGCGGCCCATGAAGCGCTTGACCGAGCGGATCACGTTGGCGCCGTCGACGGCGATCCGGCTGCGCGCGGTGGAACCCACCAGCAGCTCGCCCTTGCGGCCGCTGCCGACCACGGAGGGCGTCGCCTCCTGGTTCTGCCGGTTGAAGATGATCTCCGGCTCGCCCCGGCGCAGGTGGGCGACCACGGAGTTGGTGGTGCCCAGGTCGATGCCGAGTGTGCGGTACATGTCGTTCCCCTCTTGCCCCTCGTGGTCCTGGCTACTTCTTGCGCTTCATCTGCCTGGCCTGCTCGGCCACGGCCTTGGCCCGGCGGCGGGCCCGGGGCGGGGCCGCCTTGGGCTGGGCCCGGGTGACCGGCGCGGCGGCTTCGGGTGCGTCGTCCGCCTCGGGTGCCTCGGGTGTCTCGGGCTTGACGGTCTCGGCGGCTTCCGTTGCCTCGAAGGCTTCGACGGTCTCGACGGTCTCGGCGGCCCCGGTGGCCCCGGCGGCCCCGGGCGCCTCCGGCTCGGCGACCGCAGGCTCCGGGTACGGGTCCGGGTGCGGCTCCGACTCCGGTGCGGCGACCACCACTTGGGCCCGGCGCAGCACCTCGTCCCCCCAGAAGAACCCGGTCACCACCGTCCGTACCACCGTCTCCGGCGCCACCCCGGACCGGGCCTCGGTGCCCACGATCTCGGTCAGGTCCGGGTCGGCCGTCATGCCCTCCAGCCGCATCGGCCGCACCCTGGCCTTGGCGAGCTGCCCGAGCAGCCGGCGCCGGGTGGCCTCCAGGCCGGCGCCGCGCCCGAGCGCCACCAGCTCGCGGTCCAGGCCGAGGGCGGCGAGCGCGTCGTCCACCTCGACCAGGATGCCCAGCAGTTCGCGCTGCTCGGCCCGGGCTTCCTGCTTCTGCTCCGTCAGCTTGCTCCCCAGCAGGGACGCCCGGAAGAGCAGTCGGCCGAACGCCTGCTCCAGGTCGACGTCCTCGACGCCGGGCGGGATCTCCAGCGGCCGGTGGCCACCGGCCGGGGCTTCGGCGGGTGCGTCGGCAGGGGCGGCGGCGGGCGCGTCGGTGGGTGCGTCGGTCATTCTGGGACCTCGATCTGCGGCAGCACGGACAGGTCCGCCGCGTAGCGGGCGGGGACGGGCGGTTCGGGGTCGGCGCCGCCGGGGGCGGGCTCGGTGAAGTCGGCGGCCAGCTCGGCCCGGTGGAGGGCGGGCAGGGCGGCGGGCGGCAGCGGCGGGCGCTCGATCACCAGCAGCGGCTCGACGAGTGCGGGGGCGAGCAGCTCGGCGGCCTGGTCGACCGGCTCCGGCGGGAGGGGCCGCTGGAGGTCCGCCTCCAGGCGCCGGTCCGGGTTGCGCAGCAGCGCGGCGGCCTCCTGGATCTGCTGCCGGGTGTACCGGCCGGCCCGCATCGCCGGTCCGACGGCGAGGTTGATCTCGCGCACGCCGGCCGTGAGCGGGATGCCCAGGACCTCGTACGGCGACGGTTCGTGCAGTGGCATGGCGGGAGGTCTCTCTCCTCACGGTGGCGGTGGCGGTTCGGTCGGCGGTTCGGGTGACGGCCCGGGGCGACGGGGATCGGCCTGCGGTCTTCGGCGTACGGTCCAGGACGCTCCCGACTGCCGTGCGGTTGCCGTCAGTAGAGCGACCTGATCCGCATCTGCATGGCGTGCAGCTCAGGGTCGTCCGGGCTGTACTCGACGGCCGTGCGGGCCAGCTCCTTGGCCTCGCGCAGTTTCCGGGCGTTGGCCTGCTGGACGGCGAACGAGCCGTAGACGATGCCGAGTTCGCGGCACAGCTTGTCGGTGTCCTCCTGGGTGCCGGACAGTTCGAGCGCCTCCTCCAGCAGCTTGATCGCCGCCCGGTAGCGGCGGGCCTCGTAGTGGCTGATGGCCTTGCCGCGCCAGAGGCTGACCATCAGGCGGCGGATGTCGGTCGAGTCGTCGTAGGACCTGGCCTTCTCGAGCATCGCGGCCTGGTCCGCGAACGGCTTGTCCTGCATCGCGTCCACCACGTGGTTGGCGATCAGCACCGAGACCAGGCGCGGGGCCTCGTGCTCGACCCCGCCCTCCCACTCCGGGTCGGCGCGCAGCGCCTCGGCCATCCACGCGACGGCGCGCCGGTGGTCGTCGGCGAAGGCCGCCGAGCGGGCGAGCTGGCGCAGGACGAAGATCAGGCCGATCCGGTGGTCGGGGTCGGGGTTGAGTTCGACGAGCGCCCGCCAGGCGCCGGCGGCCTCCTCCAGTTCCGCGTCGGTGGCGTCGGGGTGGCTGAGCTGGCCGGCCCGGTTGCCGAGGGCGGCCTCCAGGAAGTGCCGGGCGGTCGGGTCGCCGGGGACCAGCTCCAGGCTCTTCTCCAGCAGCCCGAGGGCGCGGGAGTAGTCCTTGTCCTCGTTGTTGATCTTGCGCGCCCACTGGGCGTAGGTGGCGCCGAGGTCGCCCCGCACCTCGGGGTCGTCGGGGGCCAACGCCAGGGCCTTCTCCAGGAGTTCGGCGGCTCCGGCCTGGTCGTCCAGGCTGTTCTTGAGCAGCGCGCGGGCGGCCCGGACCCCGGACTCGGCGGCGATCGCGGCGGCGTCGGCGGGCAGCCTGGCGCCGGGGACGGCCCGGGCGCGGGAGAGGCTGTCCAGGGCCTCGCGCCAGTCCTGGTTGCGGTGGTGCTCGCGGGCCTGGCTGACCAGGGACTCGCCGAGCAGTTCCTGCCAGTCCTCGCCGCGCCGCTGCTCGGGCACCGCGTCCAGGGCGGCGACGGCGGCGGCCTGCCGGCCCTGGAGCTGCAGGTAGCGCTGCGGGCCGAGTTCGCCGAACAGGCCGAGGGCCCGGGTGGGAGCGGGCGCGTCGGGGCCGGACGGGCGCTGCCGCCAGGGCCGGACGGCCTGCTCGAAGGCCT
>NZ_LFVW01000515.1:0-8298 GCF_001182915.1 Kitasatospora sp. MY 5-36 | reverse complement strand
CGGGTGCGGCCGCGCCGGGGGCGGGGGCGGGGCGGGTGAGGCAGTCGTCGGTGAAGGCGAGGGCCCGCAGGTGGTAGGGGCGGGCGGCGTGGCCCAGGGAGAGGTTGTGGCCGGCGCGGCGGGCGGTGGCCAGGTGGGCGAGGCCGTCGGGGAAGGCGGCGGTCAGGGCGGCGCGGTGGGCCGCGTCCAGGCGCCACCAGTGCTCGTGGTCGGCGAGGGTGAGGCGTACGGGGACGCGTACGCGGGCGGCGAGGGCGTTGTAGCGGGCGGGCCAGGTGGCCAGTTCGCGGGATTCGAGGGCGGGGACGGGGGTGAGCAGGGTGCGGGCGGCGTGGAAGGTGCCGGGCGGGTAGAGGTGGAGGGGGCCCCAGTTGAGGCGGCCGCCGCCGGCGAGGTCGTCGGGGCGGTCCCAGGCGCCGGGGGCGTAGTGCTGGGCGAGGCCGGAGATGTCGCAGCCGAGCAGGGGCAGGCGGGGGTCGTCGGGCCAGTGGGCGGCGAGTTGGAGGGCGATTTTGCCGCCGAAGGAGTGGGCGAGGAGTTGGACGCCGGCGCCGGTGGGGTGGGCGCGGGCGTAGTCGGTGAGGGCGGCGTGGAGGGTGGCGGCCTGGTCGGCGATGAGCTGGCCGTGCGGCAGGCGGTGGGCGGAGGCGCCGTGGCCGGGGCGGTCGACGGCGAGGACGGTGTAGCCGAGGTCGGCGGCGAGGGTGAGCAGGCTGGTGTCGGGGTGGGCGGGGCCGGCGAAGTAGGCGGCGCGCATGCCGCGGCCGTGGATGGCGAGGACGACGGCCTTGGGGGCGTGGTGTTCGGGTTCGGCGACCAGGGCGGAGACGGGGATGCCGGCGGCGTCCAGGACCAGGGAGCGGGTGCGCAGGTCGTTCTTCACGCGGCGACCCCCGCTCTGGCGGCGTCGAGGTCGGCGAGCCAGCCGGTGAGGTCGCCGGTGCGCATCAGGGAGGTGCCGATGAGCAGGGCGGCGTAGCCGGCGTCGAGGAGGCGGGCGGCGTCGTGGGGGTCGGTGATGGCGGAGGCGGAGACGGGGGCGCGGCAGCCGGCGGCGCGTAGGGCGGGTAGCAGGCGCAGGCTGCGGCCGAGGTCGCCGCGGTCGCGTTCGCGGGTGCGGATGTCCTTGTTGTTGACGGCGACGACGCATTCGGCGATGCGGGGCAGGGTGTCGAGTTCGCGTTCCTCGGTGATCTCGACGAAGGGGGTCAGGCCGAGGTCGAGGGCGGTGGTGACGAGGCGGGTGAGGGAGGTGGCGGGCAGCAGGGCGGCGGTGAGCAGGACGGCGGAGGCGCCGAGGGCTCGGGCGGCTTCGAGTTGGGCGGGGCGGGTGAGGAAGTCCTTCTGGAGGACGGGGAGTTGGGTAGCGGCGGTGACCTCGCGCAGGAGGCGGGGGGTGCCGCCGAACCAGCGGCCGGTGACGACGGACAGGCAGGGGGCGCCGGCCTGTTCGTAGCGGGTGACGAGGTCGGTGACGGTGCGGGGGCCCAGGAGGTCGGCGCCGTGGGGGTCGCGGAGTTTGACCTCCATGACCAGGGGGCGGGGGGCGGCCAGCAGGGCGTCGATGAAGCTCGGGCTCATGCGGGGGTCTCCTGGAGGCGCGGGTGCCAGGCGCGGGTGAGGGCGGTGACGGCTTCGTGGGTGAAGCGGCCGGTGCGGTCGCGGGCGGCGGTGTCGATGTCGGCGCCGGCGTACAGGGGGTGGTCGGTGACGGTGCGGTAGGTGTCGCGGTTGGGGGTGTTGAGGCCGCCGGCGAGGAGGAAGGGGATGGTGAGGCGGGGCAGCAGGGCGTGGACGTGGGCGGGGTCCAGGGCCTGGCCGGTGGAGCCGACGCGGCCGTCGTCGGTGACGGTGTCCAGGAGGAACAGGTCGCAGCCGGCGCGTTCGAAGGCGCCGGTGAAGGCGCGTTCCAGGCAGCGGCCGCGGGAGAGGTGGAGGACTTTGACGAGGACGGCGTACGGGAGCTGTTCGCGCAGGTCGGCGACGAGGGCGGGGCTCTGGTAGGCGTGGAGCTGGATCCAGCGGATGCCGGTGGCGCGGGCGAGGGCGGCGATCTTTCGGGCGTCGTCGAGGAAGGTGACGAGGACGGGTTCCAGGCCCAGGCGGATGGCGGTGGCGGCGAGGTCGGCGAGGCGGTCGGCTTCGAGGTCGGCGGGGCCGCCGGGTACGCCGTGCCACAGGCCCACCAGGGTGGGGCCGGTGTCGGCGAGGAGGGCGAGGTCGGCGCGGGTGCGGGCGCCGCAGACCTTGAGGTGGCCGGCGCGCCGGGGGGCCAGCAGGGCGGGGGCGGTCATTTGCCCAGTCCGAGCATGGCGGCGATGCGGTTGTACTGGATCTCGTTGCTGCCGGAGTAGATGGTGCCGGCGACCGCGTTGCGCACGTCCTTCTCCAGTCCGTACTCGGACATGTAGCCGTTGCCGCCGAAGACCTGGACGGCGGCCAGCGAGGTGGCGAGGTTGGATTCGCTGGTGAGGAGTTTGGCGATGGCCATGTCGACGGTGACGTTGTCGCCGGCCTCCAGGCGCTGGGCGGTGTCGTACAGCCACTTGCGGGCGGTCTCGAGGCGGATCTTGGTGTCGACGATCTTGTTGGCGACCGACTGGTAGGAGCCGATGGGCTTGCCGAAGGACATGCGGGTCTTGGCGTAGTCCAGGCAGCGGGTGAGGCGGTGCTGCATCTCGCCGGTGTTGACGATGAAGGTGTAGAGGATCTCGCGTTTCATGACGTGGTCGAGGACGAGGAAGCCGCCGCCGACGCGGCCCAGGACGCGGTCGGCGGGGACGCGGACGTCGTCGAAGTAGAGCTCGGAGAGCGGGGAGGTGCGCAGGCCCATCTTCTTGATGGGGTTTCCGGTGGTCAGGCCGGGGGTGTCGGCGTCGACGAGGAAGGCGGTGACGCCGAGGGCGCCGCCCTGGGGGTGGGTGCGGGCGTAGACGACGACGACGTCGGCGACGGGGCCGTTGGAGACGAAGGTCTTGGCGCCGTTGAGGACGAAGTGGTCGCCGTCGCGTACGGCGCGGGTGCGCATCTGCATGGCGTCGGAGCCGGACTCGGACTCGGTGATGGCGTGGGCGCCGATGGCCTCGCCGGAGGCGATGCGGGGCAGGTAGGCGTCCTTGAGGGCGGGTGAGCCGAAGGCCTGCAGGGGGACGCCGGTGGAGGCCATGGAGGTGGTGACGGAGAAGTTGAGGCCGCCGTCGCGGCAGGTGTGGCCGAGGCCTTCGAGGACGTACATGGTGGTGAGCAGGGACTGGCCCAGGCCGCCGTAGCGTTCCTCGAAGGGCAGGGAGAGGATGCCGGTCTTCTGGATCATGCGCCACTTGTCGTGGGAGAAGGCGGCCTGTTCGTCGCCTTCGATGTGGCCGGCGCTGAGGTCGTCGCCGAAGCGGGCCAGGCCCTCGCGCAGGGCCGTCTGGTCGGCGTTCCAGCGGATCATGGGATGTGCCGCCTTCCTCCCGGGCCGCCGGTGCGGGGCGCGGGGTGGCAGGCCGGCGCCCGGTGGCGCCGGCTCACGTCGGTTCCTGGGGCCCGTCCCGGGGGCCCGGGCCCCCGGGGGTGCGGGGGCGGCGGGCCCCGGTGGGGGCGCGGGGTGCCTGCTGGGCTCGGGGCCTAGTAGGCGGAGGAGGAGTGGGCGTCGAGCTGGTGGACCTCGTCGCCGCGCAGGGCCGGGGAGAAGACGCACACCAGGCGCAGGTCCTCCTCGGGGCTCGCGACGAGGTAGTGGGCGTCGTGCTCGTCGAGGGCGTAGAGGCGTCCGGGGGTGATGGGGTGGGAGGTGCCGTCCATGTCGATGACCTCGCCGGAGCCGGCGATGCAGTAGCAGGCCTCGAGGTGGTTGCGGTACTCCAGGCGGGACTTGGTGCCGGCGTTGACGACGGTGTCGGTGAGGCTGTAGCCGAGGCCGTCGCTCTCCACCAGGAAGCGGCGGGACAGGCCGTTGCCCCACTCGACGGTCTTCACGTCGGCCAGGTCGCGGATCAGCATGCGGGTTGTTCCTCTCGGGTCGTGGTGCCGGCGGGGGTGGTGCGGGTGCCGGTGGTGCCGGGGGTGGTGCCGGTGGTGCCGGTGGTGCCGGGGGTGGTGCGTGGGGTGGTGCGGGGTCCGCCGGGCCGCTCCGGGAGGGCGGGGCGGGGGCGGAGGTCGGTGAGGTAGGCGCGCAACTCGTCGACGGGGTCGAGGCGTTCGGTCAGCGCGTGCTCGACGCGGGCGACGGCGGCGGAGCCGACGATCGCGGCGTCGGCGCCGGCGGCGGCGACGGCGGCCAGGTCGGCGGCGGCCTTGACACCGAAGCCGACGGCGACGGGGGTCGCGGGGGCGGCGGTGCGCAGCGCGGTGACGGTGTCGGCGAGGGCGCGGTGGCCGTGTGCGGGGGTGGTGCCGGAGCGGCCGTAGTGGGCGACGAGGTAGACGTAGGCGTCGGTGGCGCCGTGGGCGGCGGCGGTGAGGACCTCGGGGGTGGAGGCGGGGTAGCAGGTGGTGACCTGGGGCAGGCCGGTGTGGTGCAGGGCGTGCTGCCAGGCGGGGCGCAGGCGCGGGGGCAGGGCGTGGACGAGCAGGGCGCGGGCTCCGGCGTCGCGGATGGCGGTGGCGGTGGCGGTGGGGTCGCGGTGGCGCAGGCTGTGGCTCCAGTCGGCGAGCAGGGCGACCTTGAGGTGGGTCAGGCGGGGGGTGAGGTCGGCGAGTTCGGCGAGGACGGTGTCCAGGGTGGTGCCGGCCTGGAGGGCGCGGGTGGCGGAGCGGCGGATGACGGGGCCGTCGGTGGGTGAGTCGGGGAAGGGGACGGCGAGTTCGAGGACGTCGACGCGCTGGTCGTCGAGCATGAGCGCGAGGTCGGTGAGGCGGCCGGCGGGGTCGCCGGCGTTGAGGAAGAGCGCCAGGCCCAGGTCGTCGCGGGGGAAGAGGGGTTCAGACACCGGCGGTCTCCCTGGGGCGGGTGGCCAGGCGCGTGGCCAGGGCGTGGGGGGCGCCGTCGGCGAGGGCGTCCAGGGCGGTGGTGTAGGCGGTGTGCCAGCGGGTGTGGCGGCCGGAGGCGAGGGCGAGGGCGGCGGCGTTGAGGGCGATGGTGTGGGTGGCGGTGGTTCCTGCGCGGCCGGCGAGGGCGCGTAGGAAGTGGCCGGTGAGGTCGTGGGGGTGGGGGGCGAGGTCGGCGAGGGTGCCTTCGGCGGGGGCGACGGCGCCGGCGGGCAGGTGGATGTCGCCGTCGGGGGTGTGGAGGGTGTTGTCGGCGAAGGGCAGGAGTTCGTCGGCGCCGGCGCTGTTGTGGGCGAGCCACACGGTGCGGGTGGTGGTGTTGGCGGCCAGGGGGCGCAGGGCGGCGAGGGCGGTGGGGGTGGCGGTGCCGGTGAGCTGGGCGGTGACGGGGACGGTGGCGAGCAGGGGGCCGAGGGTGTTGAGGAACGCGCCGAAGGGTTTGAGGGTGAGCGGGTAGAGGGTGCGGGCGAGGCGGGTGAGGGCGGGCGGGTAGACGTGGGGGCCGGCGAAGGCGATGTTGTGGCGGGCGAGGTGGTCGGCGGTGGCGGTGTGGCTGGAGGTGAGGGTGATGCCGAGGCGTTCGAGGAGGTCGACGGAGCCGGCGGCGCTGGTGTAGGCGCGGGAGCCGGTCTTGACGACGGGGATGCCGATGGCGGCGGCGGTGAGGGCGGCGGCGGTGGAGAGGTTGAAGGTGGCGGGTCCGCCGCCGGTGCCGACGATGTTGACGCTGCCGGGGTGGGCGGGGCCGGGGTCGGGGGTGCGTTCGGTGAGCGAGGTGTGCAGGGCGGTGAGGGTGTCGGGGTCGGGCAGGCGGGTGGTGAGGGCGGCCAGCAGGGCCGCTGCCTGGGCCCGGTCGCTGTCGGCCGGGCCCAGGGTGCGGTGTTCGAGCTGGTCCCACCACGAGCGCCAGGCCGCCAGGTCGACGGGGCGGGCGGCGAGGAGCGCGGTGAGGGCCTGGTGCATGGCTGTCAGCCGCCCACGGTGACGCCGGCCGCGGTGGCGGCGGTGGTGCGGCGTTCGGTGATGAAGGCGTCGATGGCGGCGACGGAGCGGAAGTTGTTGGGGTCGAGGTCGGTGTCGTCGACGGGGAGGGTGAAGTGGTCCTCGACCCAGGCGATGAGTTTGAGGACGCCGAGGCTGTCGATGACGCCGTCGGAGAGCAGGTCGTGGTCGTCGGCGAGCTGGTCGGGGGTGATGTCGGGCAGGAACTCGTCGATGAGGAACCGCTTGATCTGGGCGATGTTGCTCATGTCGGCAACTCCCTTGCGTCGGTGGCCTGGTGGCCGCTGGTTTGGGTTGGGTGGCGGTGCGGGTGGTGCGGGGTGTCACGGGGCGGGCAGGACGGCCTTGCGGTCGACCTTGCCGGTGGCGGTCTTGGGCAGGGGGGCGTCGTGGATGGCGAGCTTCTCGGGGACGGCGGCGCGTGGCAGGTTGCGGGCCAGGTGCTCGCGCAGGACGAGGCTGTTGAGGGTGGAGCCGGGGGTGCGCTGGACGGCGGCGTGCAGGCGTTTGCCGGTGAGCGGGTCGCTGGCGGCGGCGACGGCGGCTTCGCGCACGTCGGGGTGGGCGAGCAGGACGCGTTCGATCTCGGCGGTGTTGACGGCGACGCCGCGGACCTTGACCTGGAAGTCGGCGCGGCCGGTGAGGTGGACGCGTCCGGCCTCGTCGCGGGTGACGAGGTCGCCGGTGCGGAACCAGCGGCGGCCTTCGCCGGCGCCTTCGGGCTGGGTGGTGAAGCGTCCGGTGTCGCGGGAGCGGTCGAGGTAGCCGGCGGCCTGGAAGGGGGTGGAGACGTAGAGTTCGCCGCTGCCGGGGCCGTCCAGGGGGGTGCCGTCGGCGGTGGCGACCAGGGTGCGCACGCCGGGCAGCGGGGTGCCGATGGGCACGGGCAGGGCGGCGGCGGCGTCCAGGCGGTCCAGGCGGTGCAGGAAGCTGTCGTTGGTCTCGGTGCAGCCGTAGATGTTGTACAGCTCGGCGCCGGGCAGCAGGGCGGGCAGGGCGGCGAGGGTGCGGGCGTCGATGGCGTCGCCGGTGAACGCGGCGTGCTCGACGCTGTCCAGGACGTGGGCGCCAGCGGCGGCCTGGACGAGCAGGGCGTAGGCGAGGGGGACGGCCTGCAGGACGTGGGGGCGGTGGCGGATGAGTTGGGCGAGCAGGTGGCGGGCGTTGAGGGCGTGGGCGGGGTCGATGAGCAGGCAGGTGCCGCCGGCGGCGAGGGTGGCCCACACGTCGAGCAGGGCGAGGTCGAAGTTGAGGGGCGCGTAGTTGGCGACGGTGCGGCCGGGGCCGAGGTCGAAGGTGTCGTGGGCCCAGGCGGTGAAGCGGTCGACGGCGCCCTGCGCGAGGGGGACGATCTTGGGCAGGTCGGTGGAGCCGGAGGTGGTGAGCATGAAGGAGGTGCCGGCCGCGAGGGTGGGCACCGGGGCGGGGTGGGGCAGGGCGGGCAGCCGGGGGGCGTCCTGGCCCAGGGGGGCGAGCAGGCGGCGCGCGCCGGCCTGGGCGAAGAGCGCGGCCAGCAGGGCGGGGGCGAGCTGCGGGGAGGGCAGCAGGAAGGGGCGGCGCTCCATCAGGCAGGCCAGCACCAGGGCGACCGCGGCGGGTGACTTGACGGCGTACAGGCCCACCGGTTCGCCCGGTGCCAGGTCGAGGGCGTTCAGGCGGGCGCGTTCGGCGTCGGCGGCCTCGGCGAGCTCCCGGTAGCTGACGCTCTGGTCGTGCCAGAGCAGGGCGGGGGCGTCGGGGCGGGTGCGGGCGTGGGCGGTGAACGCGTCGGGCAGGGCGAGCGGCGGCAGCGCGGTGTCCTGGACGGGGCGGCCGAACGGGGCGCTGCTGGGGGTGGTGGTCATGGCGTTCACTCCCCCGCCGGTGCGATGCGCGCCCAGCCGGCCTTGACGGCGGTGCCGGCCTCGGTGGCGATGGTGAAGCGCACCACGGTGCCCCGGTCGTGGGGCTGGAGGGTCAGGCGCAGTTCGGTGCCGGGGCGGGTGGGGGCGGCGAAGCGGGCGCCGAGCGCGGTGACGCGGGCGGGGTCGCCGCCGGCGTGGCGGTCGGTGATCTCCTCGGCGGCCAGGGCGACGAGGTGCATGCCGTGGGCGATGGTGCCGGGGAAGCCGGCCGCGCGGGCGGCGTCGTCGTCGAGGTGGATGGGGTTGAGGTCGCCGGAGGCGTGGGCGTAGGCGCGGGTGTCGCCGGCGTCCAGCACGTGGGTGAGGACCTGGGGCGGGCCGTCGGGCACGGAGCCGGGGTGGGCGGCCGGCGGCAGGGCGCCGTACGGCTCGGCGCCGGTGGCGCCCAGCAGGAGCGCGGCGGTGGCGAGGTCGGCGAGCG
>NZ_LFVW01000514.1:0-8301 GCF_001182915.1 Kitasatospora sp. MY 5-36 | reverse complement strand
CCGGCCTGCGGGCCTGCGCCGCCTGGCCGGACGCCCCCCGCCCGGTGCTGGCCGACGACCTGCTGCCCGAGCGGGCGCTGGCCGGCGACCAGGCCGCGCGCCGCCAGCTGGTGGAGGAGATCTACACACCGCTGGACGAGGCCGGCTCCGCCCTGCTGGAGACGCTGAGTGTCTACCTGGAGCAGGCCTCCTCGCTGGAGGGTGCGGCCCGGATGCTCTTCGTCCACCCGAATACGGTGCGCTACCGGCTACGACGTGTGACTGACGTCACGGGGTACGCCCCCTCCGACGTACGTTCGGCGTTCACTCTGCGGATCGCACTGGCCCTCGGCCGGCTGGACGCCGTCGGGGAGCCCGGCTGAGCCGGAGTGTAGGGACCATACAATCCCGGATGGTTTTCTTCGTTACCGTCGCCTACCCGCCCCTGGGCGCCTGGCGAGAGAGGGTTGAACCGTGCTCGTAATCGTCGCCCCTGGACAGGGTGCCCAGTCCCCCGGTTTCCTCAGCCCCTGGCTGGAGCTCGACGGCGTCGCCGACCGCCTGCGCGGTTGGTCGGAGGTCGCCGGGCTCGACCTGGTGCACGCCGGGACCGAGGCGTCCGCCGAGGAGATCAAGGACACCGCCGTCGCCCAGCCGCTGCTGGTCGCGGCCGGTCTGGTGACCGCCCGGGAGCTGTTCCCGGACGAGGACGCCGCCCGTGCGCTGGTCGGCGCCGTGGCCGGCCACAGCGTCGGTGAGATCACCGCCGCCGCCGGCGCCGGGGTGCTCACCGCCCACGACGCGCTGACCTTCGTGCGCGAGCGCGGCCGGGCCATGGCCGAGGCCGCCGCCGTCACCGAGACGGGCATGCTCGCCCTGCTCGGCGGCGAGCCGGAGGAGGTCGCGGCCAAGCTGGCCGAGCACGGCCTGACGGCGGCCAACAACAACGGCGGCGGCCAGATCGTCGCCGCCGGCACGCTGGACCAGCTGGAGGCGCTGAAGGCGGACCCGCCGACCCGCTCCAAGCTGGTGGCCCTCAAGGTGGCCGGCGCCTTCCACACCGAGCACATGGCCCCGGGCGTCGAGCGGCTGGCCGAGCTGGCCCCGACCCTGACCAGCGTGGCCGACCCGAAGGTCCGCTACGTCTCCAACAAGGACGGCGCGGTCGTGGACTCCGGCGCGGAGGTCCTCGCCCGCCTGGTGTCGCAGGTCTCCAACCCGGTCCGCTGGGACCTCTGCATGGAGACCCTCGGGCAGCTGGGCGCGACGGCCGTGATCGAGCTGTCCCCGGCCGGCACCCTCACCGCGCTGCTCAAGCGCAACCTCAAGGGTGTGGCCACGCTCGCCCTCAAGACCCCCGCCGATCTGGACAAGGCCCGCGCGCTCGTCGCGGAGCACGGCGGTCAGGAGCAGGAGAACCAGGCATGACCAAGCCCCAGATCCGTCCGGTGAGCGGCGCGCAGTACTCGCGCATCCTCGGCGTCGGCGGCTACCGTCCGGTCCGGGTGATCCCCAACTCCGAGGTCCTGGAGTGGATCGACTCCTCGGACGAGTGGATCCGCACCCGCAGCGGGATCGCCGAGCGCCGCTGGGCCGGCCCGGAGGAGTCCGTCTCCGAGATGTCCGTCCAGGCCGCCGGCAAGGCGATCGCCCAGGCCGGGATCACCGCCGAGCAGATCGGCGGCGTGATCGTCTCGACCGTCTCGCACTTCAAGCAGACCCCGGCGATCGCCACCGAGATCTCCGAGCGGCTCGGCTGCGGCACCGCCCCGGCCTTCGACATCTCGGCCGCCTGCGCCGGCTTCGGCTACGGCCTGGGCCTGGCCGACGGCATGATCCGCGGCGGCAACGCCGAGTACGTGCTGGTCATCGGCGTCGAGCGGCTCAGCGACCTGACCGACCGGTCGGACCGCTCCACCGCCTTCATCTTCGGCGACGGCGCCGGCGCCGTGGTCGTCGGCCCGTCCGACACTCCCGGCATCGGCAAGCTGGTCTGGGGCTCGGACGGCTCGCAGGCCGACCTGATCACCCAGACCGAGGCCTGGGACACCGCCTTCGCCAAGTCCGACGCCGTCAACGGCGCGGGCGAGGAGACCAAGTGGCCGGCCCTGCGGATGGACGGCCAGCCGGTCTTCCGCTGGGCGGTGTGGGAGATGGCCAAGGTGGCCCAGCAGGCGCTGGACGCCGCCGGGATCACCGCCGACCAGCTCGGCGCGTTCATCCCGCACCAGGCCAACATGCGGATCACGGATGCCATGATCAAGGCGCTCAAGCTGCCGGAGTCGGTGCCCGTCGCCCGCGACATCGCCGAGACCGGCAACACCTCCGCCGCCTCCATCCCGCTGGCGATGGAACGCATGCTGGAGAGCGGTGAGGCCCACAGCGGGGACCTGGCCCTGATCATCGGGTTCGGGGCGGGTCTCGTGTACGCCGCGGCAGTCGTTACTCTCCCCTAGGCGCATTCGCCCAATCCACAAGCCTGTGTCCGGCCGCCGGCCGGACGCGTTCAACACCGAAGAGGAGCAGCCAGTATGGCTACCAAGGACGAGGTCCTGGAAGGTCTCGCCGAGATCGTCAACGAGATCGCCGGTATCCCGACCGAGGATGTCGCGCTCGACAAGTCCTTCACCGATGACCTGGACGTCGACTCGCTGTCCATGGTCGAGGTCGTCGTGGCCGCCGAGGAGCGCTTCGACGTCAAGATCCCGGACGACGAGGTCAAGAACCTGAAGACCGTCGGCGACGCGGTGGACTACATCCTCGCCAACGCCGCCTGAGCGATCGAGTCGTTCGACTCGGCCAGCCCGCCCGGCGTCCCGTACGCCGGCGGGGGCTGACCGGTCGGCCGGGCTCGTGGAGCCCGACCGCCCCCACCGGCCGGGACGCCCCCTCACCGGGGCGCCCGGCCGGGCCCATCCTCGGCACGCCGCCGACCCCTGCACACGTGAGAGAAGAAGAAACCAGTGACCGCTGAAAACCGCACCGTGGTCGTCACGGGTATCGGCGCCTTCACGCCGCTGGGCGCCGACGCCGCCAGCACCTGGGAGAACCTGGTCGCCGGCAAGTCCGGCGTGGTCGCCCTGACCGAGGAGTGGGCCGAGGACCTGCCCGTCAAGATCGCCGCACGCACCGCCGTCGAGCCCGGCACCATCCTGCCCCGCCCGCTGGCCCGCAAGCTGGACCGCTCGGCCCAGTTCGCGCTGATCGCCGCCCGCGAGGCCTGGGCCGACGCGGGCTTCGAGACCCCCGCCACCGACGAGTCCTCCAAGCTCGCCCCCGAGCGCCTGGGCACCGTCATCGCCTCCGGCATCGGCGGCGTGACCACCCTCCTCGACCAGTACGACGTGCTGAAGGAGAAGGGCGCCCGCAAGGTCTCCCCGCACACCGTCCCGATGCTGATGCCCAACTCCCCGGCGGCCAACGTCGGTCTGGAGGTCGGCGCCCGCGCGGGTGTGCACACCCCCGTCTCCGCCTGTGCATCCGGCGCCGAGGCGATCGGCTACGCGATCGAGATGATCCGCACCGGCCGCGCCGACGTCGTGGTGGCCGGCGGCACCGAGGCCGCGATCCACCCGCTGCCGATCGCCGCGTTCGCCAACATGATGGCGATGTCCAAGAACAACGACCAGCCCCAGCGCGCCTCCCGCCCGTACGACAAGGGCCGCGACGGCTTCGTGCTGGGCGAGGGCGCCGGCGTGGTCGTGCTGGAGTCGATCGAGCACGCCGAGGCGCGCGGCGCCCGGATCTACTGCGAGGCCGTGGGCCAGGGCCTGTCCTCGGACGCCCACCACATCGCCCAGCCCGAGCCGACCGGCGCCGGCGTGGCCCGCGCGCTGGCCGACCTGTTCGAGCGCAACGAGCTGGACAAGGCCGAGATCGTGCACGTCAACGCGCACGCCACCTCGACCCCGCAGGGCGACACCGCCGAGCTGAAGGCGCTGCGCAAGGAGCTGGGCGACGACCTCGACCACATCGCCGTCTCGGCCACCAAGTCGATGACCGGCCACCTGCTGGGCGGCGCCGGCGGCATCGAGACCGTCGCCACCGTGCTGGCCCTGTACCACCGGATCGCCCCGCCGACCATCAACGTGGACGAGCTGGACGACGACGTGGAGGCCGACATCGTCCGCGACGAGGCCCGCAAGCTGCCCGAGGGCCGGATCGCCGCGCTGAACAACTCGTTCGGCTTCGGCGGCCACAACGTGGTGCTGGCCTTCCGCACCCACTGACGCCCGTGACGAAGGGGCCGGCGCTCGCCGTGAGCGCCGGCCCCTTCGTCATACCCGTCCGGTCCGTCCCTGTCCGCCTGCCCCCGGGGGGGCGGCCTCAGACCACCTGGTGCAGCCAGCGCACCGGCGCGCCCTCGCCCGCGTACCGGAACGGCTCCAGCTCGTCGTCCCAGGGCTTGCCGAGCAGCCGGGCGATCTCGGCCTCCAGGTCGGCGCCCTCGCTGCGGGCGCGCAGCAGGACGGCGCGCAACCGGTCCTCGGGGATCAGGATGTCGCCGTGGATGCCCGTGACGGCGTGGAAGATGCCGAGCGAGGGCGTGCTGCTGTACCGCTCCCCCTCCGCCGTGGCGCAGGGCTCGCTGGTCACCTCGTACCGCATCAGCTGCCAGCCGCGCAGCGCGGAGGCGAGTTTCGAAGCCGTACCGGGCTCCCCCTGCCAGGAGAGCTCGGCACGCCAGTGCCCGGGTGCGGCCGGCTGGCGGATCCAGTCCAGGCTCACCCGCACACCGAGCACCCCCGCGACGGCCCACTCGACGTGCGGGCACAGCGCGCGGGGCGCGGAGTGGACGTACAGAACTCCACGTGTCGTCACCGGGACCTCCAGGCTGTGGACGAGGGTCGCCTTCCCCAGCTGCCTCGTGCCTGCAGTTGATCCGCAGTTACTCACGTTAGCCGACATTAAGCTACTAAATTGAGCAAAACGGACAGGCTTTCGCTCAATGCTAGTCGAATCCTCAACGAGGTCTACCCCTCGGCCGGATCTCTCCCCCGAACGGCCCCATCGTCGGCGGGACCACCGTACCGCGAGGCGCCACAGGATGGATGACGCACTTTCGGATCCGGACGGAATGCGGTAGTGCGGCCGCGGCGCCCGCGCCCGACCGCGGGCCGCACACGACGGACCGCCCCGCCGCCCGGTGGGGGCGGCGGGGCGGTCGGGTCTCCTGACGGATCGTCAGCCGTCCAGACGGACGACCATCTTGCCGGTGTTGACGCCGCTCAGCAGACCGAGGAAGGCGTCCACCGTGCCGTCGATGCCCTCGCTCACCGTCTCGCGGTACTTCAGCTCACCGGAGCGCACCCACGCCGAGACCTCCTCGACGAACTTCGGCTGGAGGTCGTAGTGGTCACCGACGAGCAGCCCCTCCATGCGGAAGCGCTTGGCGATGATCTGCGCCAGGTTGCGCGGGGCCGGAGTGGGCTCGGTGGCGTTGTACTGCGAGATCATGCCGCAGACCACGATGCGCCCGTGCAGGTTGATCGAGTCGATCGCCGCTTCGAGGTGCTCGCCGCCCACGTTGTCGAAGTACACGTCGATGCCGTCGGGGGCCGCCGCCCGGAGCTGGTCGGCGACCGGACCGTTCTTGTAGTTGAACGCGGCGTCGAACCCGTACTCCTCCACCAGGAGTTCGACCTTCTCGTCCGAGCCGGCCGAGCCGATCACCCGCGACGCGCCCTTCAGCCTGGCGAGCTGGCCGACGATGCCGCCCACGGCGCCGGCCGCACCGGACACGAACACCACGTCGCCGGCCTTGATCCCGGCGACCCGCGTCAGCCCCGCGTACGCGGTCAGCCCCGGCATGCCCAGCACGCCCAGGTAGGTGGAGAGCGGCGCGGCGTCCGGGTCCACCTTGACAGCCGTCCTGGGGTCGAACGTCGCGTACTCGCGCCAGCCGAAGAAGTGCAGGACGTAGTCGCCCTCGGCGAAGCCCTCCGCCCGCGAGGCGACGACCCGGCCGACCGCACCGCCCAGCATCGGCTTGTCCAGCTCGTACGGCTCCGCGTAGGACTTGCGGTCCGACATCCGGCCCCGCATGTACGGGTCCACCGAGAGGTAGACGTTGCGGACCAGGACCTCGCCCGGGCCGGGGGTCCGGACCGGGGCCTCGACCAGGGCGAAGTCGGTCGGCACCGGCCAGCCCTGGGGGCGGGCGGCGAGGTGCCATTCACGGGCGGTCGCGGGGGTGGCGGCCTGCTCTGCCATCGGGGGCTCCTTGAGGGTTCGGGTGCGGGTTCAGGCGCGGTTCACAACATGAAAGGTTGATGAACTGAAGTAACGATGGGCATGAAAGGTTCACCCTGTCAACTTTTCAGGTAGACTTTTGACCATGGAGACCCAGCCCGTCGAGGACGCCACGCCGCAGCCCGACGAGATCACCCGCGAGGCCGTCGACCTGATGGCCAACCTGGTCGCGCTGTTCCACCGCGAGTACGAGGAGGCCGCCGCCGCCCGCTCGCTCACCGGCGCCCAGGCCAAGGTGCTCGCCCTGCTGCGGCGCGGACCGATGCCGATGCGCCAGATCGCCCAGACGCTCAGCTGCGAGCCCTCCAACATCACCGGCATCGTCGACCGGCTCGAATCCCGCGGCTTCGTCACCCGCGAGGCCGACCGGCACGACCGCCGGGTCAAGCTGGTCGCCGCCACCGGCACCGGCTCGGCCGCCTCCGAGGAGCTCCGCGAGTCGCTCAACTTCGCCCGCGAGCCGCTGGCCGCACTCGGCCCGGACGAGCGGACGGCCCTGCGCGACCTGCTCCGGAGGATGCTCGCGGGCGCCTCCGGCCCGGGCGCGTGACCAGCATCACAGGTCCCGGGGGCTGTCCGTTGGCCCCGGGGGGGTAACCGAACCGCCTCCCGGAACGTCTAACGTTCGAACATCGAACATCGAACGCGAGATACCTGAAGACGGGGGGCACTGAGGATGAGCAGCAGTGCGCGTCGGCGCCGCTACCTGCGGACCGCCATCGGCCTGGCCGCCGCACTGGTGCTGTCGGTCGCGGGTGCCGGAGCCTGGTTCTACCACCGGCTGGACAACAACATCACCACCTTCGACCCGGGCGGCGTCGCCACCGAGCGCCCGCCCGCCGCCGTGCCGGCCAGCCCCGGCGCCCAGGTGC
Organism: Kitasatospora sp. MY 5-36; assembly: GCF_001182915.1. Taxonomy (NCBI): domain Bacteria; kingdom Bacillati; phylum Actinomycetota; class Actinomycetes; order Kitasatosporales; family Streptomycetaceae; genus Kitasatospora; species Kitasatospora sp. MY 5-36. Next base: position 1,198 of record NZ_LFVW01000514.1, on the reverse strand, counting down.
CGGTCAACGTGCTGCTGCTCGGCTCGGACACCCGCGACGGGGGCAACGACTCGCTGGGCGGCGGCGACGAGGGCGTCGGCCACTCGGACACCGCGATCCTGGTGCACATCTACGCCGACCACAAGCACGCCGTCGGCGTCTCGATCCCCCGCGACACCCTGGTCACCATCCCGTCCTGCAAGCTGCCGAACGGCAGCTGGACGACGCCGAAGAACGACCAGATGTTCAACTCCGCCTTCACCGTCGGCCTGGCGGAGAGCGGCAACCCGGCCTGCACCCAGAACACCGTCGAGAAGCTGACCGGGCTGCGGATCGACCACACCGTCGTGGTCGACTTCAAGGGCGCGGCCGCGATGTCCGACGCCGTGGGCGGCGTGGAGGCCTGCGTGCCCAACGACGTCAACCAGTTCGGCATACACCTCAAGAAGGGCCTCCAGAAGCTCTCCGGGCAGTCCGCGGTGGACTACCTGAGAGCGCGCCACGGCATCGGCGACAACTCCGACATCGGCCGGATGAAGCGCCAGCAGGCCTTCCTCTCGTCGATGATCAAGAAGGTGCAGGGCCAGGGCTTCTCGCTGCCCACCCTGCTGCCGCTGGCCGACGCGGCCACCAAGTCGCTCACCGTGGACGAGGGTCTCGGCACCGCGATGAAGCTGGTGGACTTCGCCCGCTCGATCCAGGACATCAAGCTCTCGGACGTCTCCTTCGTCACCGCCCCCTGGCGCTTCGCCGGCGAGCGGGTGCGACTGGTCCAGCCGGACGCCGACGCGCTCTGGAAGCTGCTGCGCGAGGACCGCACCCTGGACGGGCAGAGCACCTCCGGGACGGGCCAGGTGACCTCCTCCCCCGGCGCCGACCCGGGGGCCCCGGCCGCCCCGGCCACGCCGCTCACCCCGGAGCAGGCCGCGGCGCCGATCACCGTGGTCAACGGGGTCGGCACGCCCGGCCTGGCCGGCTCCGGCGCCGAGACGCTCAAGGCGCGCGGCTTCCGGAGCATCACCCTCGGCCCCAACTCCCCCGGGCAGCAGGCCACCCAGGTCTCCTACGACCCCGCGCTGAAGGCCGTCGCCGACCAGGTCGTGGCGCTCTTCCCCGGCGCCAAGGCGGTCGAGGAGCCCGGCTCGGGGGCGATCACCGTCACCCTCGGCGCCGACTACCGCGGGGCGGGCACCCGGATCGACGCGGTGGCCGCCCCGAG
>NZ_LFVW01000513.1:0-8361 GCF_001182915.1 Kitasatospora sp. MY 5-36 | reverse complement strand
CGGGCGCGCCGGAGGCGGCGGCCGGGTCAGCCGGCGCGGGGGCGGCGTCGGCGTAGCCGAAGAGCTGCTTGACCACCTTCTGGACCTTCGCCGGGGTCACCAGGTTGACGTCCTGGCCGTTCTTGGTGCCGAACCCGTCGAAGGTCAGGGTGTTGAACTCGACGTTGCCGCCGGTGAGGTTGGGGGCCTGCTGGGCGAAGTCGAGCACGTTCCACTCGTTGTCGATCACCAGGTCCTTCTGCATCACCCCCATCAGCTCCTGCATCTTGCCGAGGTCGCCGATGACGCCCTTCTGCTTGAGGTTGTGCACCACCGAGGAGATGAAGGCCTGCTGGCGGTGGGTGCGGGCGAAGTCGCCGGTGTTGCCGTCCGGGCCGTCGAGGTTGTGGCGCTGGCGGACGAAGGAGAGCGCCTGGGAGGCGTTGAGTTTGTTGACGCCCTTGTGGAAGTCGGCCCCGGAGCCCTGGCCCTCGATGGCCGGGTCCTTGGTGTCGTGGGTGAGGCAGACCTCGATCGGCTGGAGGGCCTTGGCGATGTCGTAGAAGCCCATCAGGTTGACCTCGGCGATGTGGTCGATGGGCTGGTCGAGGAACTTCTGCACGGTGCGGATGGTGGCCGCGCGGCCGATGTCCCGGCCGGCCTTCTCCAGGTCGGCGCCCTTGAGGCCCTTGGCGCGCAGACCGGCGTCGGCCTTGTCCTTGGCCGCGCCGTAGGCCTCCTTGATCTTGGCCATGCCCATCTGGGAGCCGTTGGCGTCGTAGGTCATCACGTAGTCGTCGCGGGGTATCGAGACGGCCTGCACCTTGCCGCCGTTCGCCGGGATGTGCAGCAGGATCAGCGAGTTGGTGTTGTAGCCGCCGATGTCGGAGCTGTGGCCGGCGTGCAGCTCGTCCTGGACGAACTCGGGCGGGAGGTCCGTGCCGTCCATGTTCTTGCGGCTGTCCAGGCCGATCAGCAGCAGGTTGACCGAGTTGTCGAGGTGCTTGGGGGCGTCCTTCTTGGTCTCGGCTATGACGCCGGAGGTGGTCATCCCGTCGGTGAGCTGCTTGTACTCGTACCAGACCACCCCGCTGGCGGCGAACACCGCCAGGCCGACGGTGCAGGCCATCACCCGGCCCGCGACCAGGGCGGGTGAGGGGCGGCGGGGGCGGCGGGCCTCGGCGCCGCCGTCGGTCCCGGGGTTGTCAGCCATGCTGCCTCCTCCTCGCCCGGACCAGCCGGACCGCGATCACGATGACGGCCGCGGCCGCGGCCTCGGCCATCACGGGAAAGCCGTGCACCACCCACTTCGCGGCGCCGGTGGCCAGGCCCTTGCCCTGGTACCGGTCGCGGTGGGCGGTGAACTCGACGACGGCCGTCACGCCCAGGACCACCAGCGGCGAGGTGGCGAGCACCCACCACCAGCCGTTGCGGCTGCTCAGTGCCGCCGCCAGGCCGGTGCCGAGCACCGCGGCCACGGCGAAGACCAGGCCCATGCCGGGGCCGGAGAGCTCGTCGACCGCGGCGCCGGCCAGCGGTAGTCCGAGGGCGAGGGCCGCCGGCAGCGCGGGGCCGCCGGGCAGCGGGCGTATGTGCCCGGCCGGTTTGTCCGCCGCCCGTCGGCGCGTCCGCTGGTCGGCCGACCGTCCTCGCTGCCCCGCCACGCCCTCACCCCGGTGTTCCCGTGTTCCGCGCGCCATGGTGGCGCCTGCGCCGCGTGCCGTCCGTCGGTTTCGTCGGTCCGGAACTCTGTTCGTGGCGCTGCCAGTTCCGGACGCCGGTTGCCGGTCGGCCGGTTCCCGTGCGGGGGTCCGGCCACCCGTGATCGGGGGAGGCGCTTCCCAATGTCTTCTACACGGGTGTAGAAGTCGTACGCAGCATAGAGCACGTCCGTTCGGCGGGACGTCCGGGTCTTCCGTGGCCTGGATAAACTACACCGGGCAGTTTCTGAGAGGGTCGGCCGGTGCGCCGACGGAAGAGGAGAGGGCCGTGGCGACGACGGGCGGAGCGGGACGGCCGGAGAAGCGCGAGGCGATCACCCGGGCCGCGACGGTGGTGTTCGGCCGCGAGGGGTACGTCCGGGCCAGCATGGACGCGATCGCGGCCGAGGCCGGGGTGTCCAAGCGGACGGTCTACAACCACTTCGGCGACAAGGAGACCCTCTTCCTGTCGGTGGCCCTGCGGACCTCGGCGGAACTGACCGAACGCATCGACGGGTTGATGGCGACGTACCTCGGCCGGGTGGTGGACCTGCGCCGGGACCTGATCGACTTCGCCGTCGAGCGGGCCCGCGCCGTGCTGTCGGCCGGGGAGCACGGGGCGCTCGGCCGGGCGATCCGGGCCGAGGTGGCCAACATCCCGGCGGACGTCCTGGAGGCCTGGCTGGAGGCCGGCCCGGTCGCCTCCCAGCGCGCGCTCGCGCAGCACGTCGAGGCGCTCGCCGGGCGCGGGCTGCTCGCGGTCGAGGACGCCGCCCTGGCCGCCGAGCAGTTCACCCTGCTGACCTTCCACGGCGTCGCCGAGCGCTCCTTCTGGGGCGCGCTCCCGGTGGCGGACGAGGAGGTCGAGCGGATCGCGACGGCCGGCGTGGACGCCTTCCTGCGGATCCACGGCGCGCCGGAGGCGGCGGAGGCGTCCTCGGCGGCACGGGGCTGAGCCCGCCCGGGCGGGAGCGGCCGGCCGCCGCCCCCGTCCGGACCACCCGTGGATCACTTCCAGTTGAGACCCTTGCCGAGGGTGTACGGCTCGCCCCAGTACTCGGCGCCCGCGACCTTGGAGGCCTCCGGGGACATCGCCACCGCGCAGGAGGTGGCGGACTGGCCGTTGGTGAAGCCCTTGGGCAGCGACTCGCTCTTGCACTTGGCGAAGGAGCCGATGACCATCAGCTCCTGCGCCTCGCTGCCGTCCGCCAGCAGGCCCTTCATGTGGCTGACGCTGGTGTAGGACAGGTCGGTGCCGCCGGCGTTGGTGACCTTGTAGTGGATGTAGTACGGCACCAGGCCCTTGGCCTTGTCGCCCAGGTTGAGCGGGGCGAGGTCGGCCGGGTCGCCCTTCTCGATCGAGGTGACCGCGAGCGCGATGGTGCCCTTGGTGCTGCCCGAGCTGAACGGGATGGTGGCGGCGTCGCCGAGCTTCAGCGTGGTCCCGGCCGCCGGGGCGCTGCCGGCCGGCGCGGGTGCGGTGGCCGAACCGGACCCGGCGCCGCCCGCCGGGACGGAGGCCGAACCGGAGGCGGCCGGGGTGGTGGCCGCGGTGCTCGGCGAGGCGGCCTGGGTGGCGGGCGCACCGGTCGCCGGCGGGGTCTTGGCGGTGTCGGACGACGAGGCGTCGTCGTTGCAGGCGGTCAGGGTGAGCGCGCCGACCGCGGCCAGTGAGGCCAGGGCCAGGGCGCGACGACTGCTGCGGATGGGCTTCACGTGATGTCCCCCGTGGTAGCGGACCCCCGGTGCCGGTGGTCCTCCTGAGGGACGTTCATAGCGCAGCGCGAACGAGCGGGGCCATGGCTTCGACGCGTCCTTGACACGGTCGTGACGAGTCCCTCGCGCCACCGTGACAAGGGATGCCGAGTCGTGATCAGCCGCCCGGACGGGGGGCCGGCGAGGGGCCGACCGGCGTCGGCGCGGGGGGCCGTGGGGCACCCGGAGGAGACCGGGCCCGGTCCGCTCGGCCTGGAGAGCGGACCGGGCCCGGTGGTTCGTCAGCCGAGCAGCCAGCGCTGGGCCGGGGCGGCGGGGTCGCAGGAGGCCACCCCGGTGGCCTGGCCGCCGCCGTTGGAGGTGAGGCACTGCCCGGTGGCCGCGTTGCGGACCAGGTACCAGCCGTGGTCCTCGTCGGTCAGCCGCCACTTCTGGTTGGCGGGCATCCAGTCGCCGGCCGGCCGGTTGAGGCCGTCCAGTCCGCCGGGGGTGTCCCAGAGGTGGACGGCGCCCGAACCGGTGTCGAGGTCGATCACCTTGCCCTGCCCGTGCGCGATCGCCGTGGTGCCGTCGCAGTACTTCCAGAACGACCAGGTCTGCGCGGGCGACTGGTTGGCCTGCCAGACGATGATCGGCTGACCGTTGGCCTCGACGTTGTGGAAGAGGTCGAGCGCGCCGGCGCCGGAGCCGTTGTTCACGGCCGCGAAGGCTCCCACGGACGGCGACAGGTCGCAGGCGCCGGCCTGTGCCGCCTGCGCCGCCGGCGCGCCGGCCACGACCGCCCCCGCGACGGCAGTGACGGCCCCGAGCGAGGCGAGGAGCCTGCGGGTACGGGTGGTGGTTCTCATCGGGTCTCTCCTTCTGGTGTGGTGGGCGGGCCGGCTCAGCCGCGCGGGACCGCGAGCGCGGCCCACTGCTTGGGGCCGGGGACACCGTCGGCGTCCGCGCCCGAGTCGCCGAGCTTGTGCTGCCAGTTGCGGAAGGACTCGCGGTCCGCGTCGGACCACTCGGGGCCGGGGCCCTCGGCGTAGGCGGAGCAGCCCTCGGCGACGAGGCGCTCGCCCATCCGGGTGATGACGTCGCTGTTCTGGCCGTCGTGGAAGAAGTCGGCGCCGGGGAAGGGCTCGTAGCCGTCGCCGCCGTCACCGCCGCCGCCCGCCGGAGCGCCGCCGCCGGACGGGGCCCCGCCGTCGGGGCTGTCCTCCGCGGAGGCCTCCTGCCCGAAGTAGAGCGCCCCGGGCCGGTCCTTCCACTCCGGGTCGGCGAGGACCGCGCCCTCGGCGAAGTCCGGGATGCCGTAGCCGTAGACCCAGTCCGAGCGGCGCTCACGGGTCTTGAGGTAGACGCCGTCGCCCTCGGCGCTGCCGCCGTCGTTGGTGTTGCCCTCGACGGTGGTGATGGTGGAGCTGGTGTAGGCGATGCAGATGCCGGTGTGGCTGCCGCCGCCGGGCCCGAAGAAGACCTGGCCGCCGATCACCGGGTACTCGGTGAAGCGGTCGCGCTCCTTGAACCAGGCGACGCCCTCCGCGCAGGAGGCGGTCACCGGGAATCGCCCGGCGTTGCCGGACTGCTCGGCGCACCAGGAGACGAAGGTGGCGCACCAGGCCTCGCCCTGGGACCACTCCAGGCCGGCGACGGCGGGGGAGAACTTCTGGATGTTGTTCCAGTGCCCGCCGCTGCGACCCTCGTGGTAGCCGACCTCGTCTCGGGCGATGCGGATCAGGTCCGCCGCGTTCGAGGACATGGGTGTGGACTCCTTGTTCGTGGAAGGGTGCCGGTCGGGGTCTCAGGCCTTGCCGAAGGTCTGCACGTAGCGGCCCCAGTTGCCGCGCTGGCGGGGCGCGTAGCCGATGCCGATGTAGTTGTAGTCGGGGTTGAGGATGTTCACCCGGTGGCCCGGGCTGTTCATCCACATCTGCATCGCCTCCGGCACGCTGTTGCTCGGGGTGACGTTCTCGGCGGAGGAGCGGGAGACGAAGCCGGCGGCCGCGATGCGGTCCCAGGGGGAGCTGCCGTCGGTGCCGTTGTGCTGGGTGAGGTCGTGCGAGGCCATGTCGTTGGCGTGGCGCTGGGCGGCCGCGCTGAGGCGGTCGTCCAGGCGCACCGGCGGGGCGCCGACCCGGCCGCGCTCGGCGTTGACGGCGTTCAGCATCTCGGAGCGGAAGTCACCGCCGCCGCCACCGCCGGGCTGGGGCTGCGGCTGGGGCTGGGGCTGCTGCTGGCCGCCGCCGCTGCTGATGCCCCCGGCCGGGACGAGCTGCCAGCGCTGCGCCGGGTTGCCGTCGTCCTGCCTGGAGAGGGTGAGCGGCGATCCGGGGGCGGCCGCGGTGAGGTAGAGCATGCCCTCGTTGGTGCGGGTGGTGCGGACGCGGACCCAGTCGTTGTCGAGGGGCTCGAAGCACCAGTGCTGGTTGGGCTGGTTGTGCTCGTTGTACAGCCAGGCCTGGCCGGTGGAGTAGTTGAAGTCCATGACCATGGCCTGGCCGCCGACGTGCTTGCCGGTGGTGAGCTGGGTCTCCAGGAGGAAGCTGCCGTTCTCCTTGGCCCAGAAGGTCCAGCCCTGGGCGGTGGTGCCGTTGGAGCCCCAGGACTGGACGGCGGTGCCGGCGGCGGTCTGGCTGGAACGGACGTCGGCGACGGTTCCGTTGGCGGACTTGATCGTCCAGGTCTGGCCGTGCTGCGGGAGCGTGGGCATGGTGGCGCCTCTCGTCTGTGGTGTCGCCCCGGGCCGCAACCGCTGCGGCCCGGGGCCTGACGAGAGAGACGTTCCTGCATGGCGGTAGACGGCCGGTCAACACGCGTGGCCGGTGCCGCCGTTGATGCCGCGTCTACCGTGTCAGAAGGGCCCTGACCTGCTCCGATTCCTCGGTGAGCCCCAGCCGCTCGTACACCTCCAGGGAGTCCGTCAGACAGGCCCGGGCCTGGCTCGGGCGGCCGAGGCCGGTGAGCGCGGTGCCGAGGGTGCGCAGCAGGGCGCCCTCCAGGGCGGGGCTGGTGCGCCGGGCGAGCGGGAGGACCGCCTCGGCCGCGTCGACGGCGAGCAGCCAGCGGCCGGCCTCGGCGTGGACGCGGGCGGCGAGGTCGCCGGACGCGGCGGCGAAGACGGTGACCTGGAGGGCGGTGAACTCGTCGCGGGCGCCGACGGCGTGGTCGAGCGCCGCCTCCGGGTCGCCGCACAGCCGCAGCACCCGGGCGAGGTAGTAGCGGCCGATCGCGGCGGAGACCGGCCCCGAGTCGCGCATCAGACGGGCGCTGCGCTCGGCGGCCTCCCGGGCCTCGTCGAGCCGGCCGGTCTGGGCGCAGCTGAAGGCGAACTCGCCGAGCGCGCTGCCCTCGGAGCGTCCGGCCCCCAGGCGGTGGAACAGCCCGGCGGCCCGGCCGGCGTGTTCGGCGGCCTCGGCGTAGCGGCCGTGCACGCGGGCGTTGCCGCCGAGGGTGAGCAGGGCCTTGGCGAGCACCCGGTCGGTGCCGGTGGTGGTGCAGACCTCGACGGCCCGGCGGATCTCCTCCACGGACTCGGCGTAGCGGTTGACGTGCCAGAGCATGCTGCCGCGCACGTACCGGGCGAGGGCGAGCGGGCCGTGGTCGCCGCGTGCCTCGGCCTCGCCGGCCAGGCGTTCGGCGAGGTCGGCGATGACGGTGGTCTGGGTGCGTTCGGCGAGCACCGCGCCCATCCGGTCGGCGAGTTCGACGGCGCGGTCGAGTGGCAGGGCCGGGTCGGCGCAGCTCAGGGCGATGACGGCGGCGTGCACCTCGGCCTGCTCGCGCATCCAGCGCACGGCCTCCGTGCCGTCGGCGACGGGCCGGCCGGGGTGCGGCACCGGCACGTCGAGCAGGCTGAGTTCGACCGGGTCGGGCTTGCGGGCGGCGACGTCGGCGTTGCGGGCGGTGGCGAGGCAGAAGTCGAGCAGCCGTCCGGTGGCCGCGGTGCGTTCGGCGGGGCCGTCCTCGGCGGCGAGCCGGCCGCGGGCGTAGGCGCGGACCAGGTCGTGGTAGCCGTACCGGCCGAAGCGGGGGGACTGCAGGAGGTTGAGGTCGACGAGGGTTTCGAGGAGTTCGTCGGTCTCGGCCTCGGTGCGGTCGAGCAGGACGGCGGCGCAGGGCAGCGGGATGTCGGGGGTGTCGGGCAGGGCGAGCAGCCGGAAGGCGCGGGCCAGTTCGACGTCGAGGCGGTGGTAGGAGAGCGCGAAGCTGGCCTCCACCGTCCGTTCGCCGTCGCTGAGTTCGGCCAGCCGGTGCTCCCGGCGCAGGCCCTCGGCGAGGGTGGCCAGGGTGAGCGCGGGGTCGGCGGCGAGCCGGGAGGCGACGATGCGGACGGCGAGCGGCAGCAGTCCGCAGGCCCGGACGACCTCCTCGGCGGCCCCGGGCTCGGCGGCGACGCGGTCGGCGCCGACGATCCGGGTGAGCAGTTCCAGCGCCTGCCCGGGCGGCAGGGTGTCCAGGCGCAGCTGGTGGGCTCCGGCGAGGCCGGTCAGCCGGTGGCGGCTGGTGACGAGGACGGCGCAGCCGGGCGAGCCGGGCAGCAGGGGTTCGACGTGGCCGGGGGTGGCCGCGTTGTCGAGGACGACCAGGACGCGCCGCCCGGCCAGGGCCGAGCGGTAGAGCGCGCTGCGCTCCCCGGTGTCCGGGGGGATCTCGCCGGGGGCGACGCCGAGGTCCCGCAGGAAGCCGGCGAGCACCGTGCCGGGGTCGGGCGGGGTGCGGTCGGCGCCGCGCAGGTCGGCGAAGAGCTGCCCGTCGGGGAAACGGTCGCGGGTCCGGCGGGCCACGTGCACGGCGAGGGTGGTCTTGCCGACGCCGCCCATGCCGTCCAGGGCGGAGACCACGACGGCCCGTCCGCCGGCGCCGGCGAGGCGGTCGGTGAGGGCCTCGACCTCCTCGGTGCGGCCGGTGAAGTCGGGCAGGCCGGACGGCAGCTGGTCGGGCGCCCGCCAGGTGTCGGCGGCGCCGGGGGCGTCGGCGGCGG
>NZ_LFVW01000050.1:0-35947 GCF_001182915.1 Kitasatospora sp. MY 5-36 | reverse complement strand
GGCAAGGACATCACCGACGCCCACGTCGACTGCCTCGCCCGCTTCGCCGCCCCCGGCGTCGTCTTCCTGGACCGCGCCTTCCCCGGCACCCCGCCCGACGTCTGGTCCCGCTCCGCCGACCAGGCCCGCGCCGTCCTCGCCGAGGCCACCGACGCGACCGGCGGGAAGCTCAAGGTCGTCGAGATCGGCCAGCCCGACCCGGACCGGATCACCGGCCGCGGCGACGCCTTCGTCTCCTCGTACATGAACTTCTACATCGGCAACAAGGGCGTCTACCTGCCGCTCTTCGGCGACGCCAAGGCCGACGGCCACGCCCAGGAGGTCTTCCGGGAGCAGTTCCCGGACCGCGAGATCGTCCCCGTGAAGATCGACACCATCGCCTCCGGCGGGGGCGGCATCCACTGCTCCACCCACGACCAGCCGGCCGGCTGACCCCCGCCGCCCCGCACCGAGGGAGAAGGGAACCCCCGTGCAGCTGACCCCCACCGAACGCGACCGGCTGCTGATCTTCACAGCAGCCGAACTCGCCCGCGCCCGCCGCGCCCGCGGCCTGCGGCTCAACGTCCCCGAGGCCACCGCGCTCGTCTCGGACACCGTCTGCGAGGCCGCCCGCGACGGGCTGCGCCTGGCCGAGGCCGTCGCGCGCGGCCGCTCCGTCCTCTCCCCCGCCGACGTCCTGCCCGGCGTGGCGGACCTCGTCACCGAGATCCACGTCGAGGCCGTGTTCGAGGACGGCACCCGGCTCGCCGTCATCGCCGACCCGTTCGGCGGCGGCGCCCTCGGCGAGGCCGCACCCGGCGCCGTCCTCACCGACGGCGACGCCGCGACCGGACCGGAACCCGTCCGCACCATCGCCGTGCGCAACACCTCCGGGGTGCCGGTCTCGGTCACCTCGCACTTCCACTTCTTCGAGGCCAACCCGCGGCTGGCCTTCGACCGGGCCGCCGCCTACGGGATGCACCTGGCCGTGCCGGCCGGCTCCTCGGTGCGCTTCGACCCGGGCGCCACCGTCGAGGTCGGCCTGGTGCCGATCGGCGGCGAGCGGGTCGCGATCGGCTTCGCCGGGCTGGTCGACGGACCGCTGGACTCGCCCCGGGTGCGGCGCGAGGCGCTGCGCCGGGCCGCCGAACAGGGCTACCTCGGAGCGGCCGACGAAGGACTGGCCGGCGCGGGAACGGTCGACGGCGGAGCGGCCGACGAAGGACTGGCCGGCGAAGGACAGGAGCAGCACCCGTGAGCAGCAGCATCGACGCGTCCGAGTACACGGCCGTGCACGGCCCGCGCGCCGGGGACCGGGTCCGGCTCGGCGACAGCGGACTGATCGTCCGGGTCGAGTCCGACTCCCAGGCGCCCGGCGACGAGTTCCTGGCCGGCTTCGGCAAGACCGCCCGGGACGGCCTGCACCTCAAGGCCGCCGCCGTCCGGGACACCTGCGACGTGGTGATCAGCAACGTCCTGGTGATCGACGCGATCCAGGGCATCCGCAAGACCTCGATCGGCATCCGGGAGGGCCGGATCGCCTCGATCGGGCGGGCCGGCAACCCGGACACCCTGGACGGCGTGGACGTGGTGGTCGGCACCGGGACGGCCATCGTCTCCGGCGAGGGCCTGATCGTCACCGCCGGCGCCATCGACACCCACGTGCACCTGATGTCCCCGCGGATCATGGAGGCCTCGCTGGCCTCCGGTGTCACCACCATCATCGGCCAGGAGTTCGGCCCGGTCTGGGGCGTCGGCGTCAACTCCCCCTGGGCGCTGCGGCACGCCTTCAACTCCTTCGACGCCTGGCCCGTCAACATCGGCTTCCTGGGCCGCGGTTCGTCCTCCCACCCCGCCCCGCTCGTCGAGGCCCTCGCCGAGGGCGGAGCCTGCGGCTTCAAGGTGCACGAGGACATGGGCGCGCACACCCGCGCCCTGGACACCGCGCTGTCCGTCGCCGAGGCCCACGACGTCCAAGTCGCCCTGCACACCGACGGGTTGAACGAGTGCCTCTCGGTCGAGGACACCCTGAAGGTGCTCGAAGGCCGGACCATCCACGCCTTCCACATCGAGGGCTGCGGCGGCGGACACGTCCCCAACGTCCTCAAGATGGCGGGCGTGCCGAACGTCATCGGCTCCTCCACCAACCCCACCCTCCCCTTCGGCCGGGACGCGGTCGCCGAGCACTACGGCATGATCGTCTCCGTCCACGGGCTCAAGACCGACCTGCCCGGCGACGCCGCGATGGCCCGCGACCGCATCCGGGCCGGCACCATGGGCGCCGAGGACGTGCTGCACGACCTCGGAGTCATCGGCATCACCTCCTCCGACGCCCAGGGCATGGGCCGGGCCGGCGAGACGGTGCGCCGCACCTTCGCGGTGGCGGGCAAGATGAAGGCCGAACGCGGCCCGCTGGAGGGCGACGGCCCGGACGACGACAACCAGCGCGTGCTGCGCTACATCGCCAAGCTCACCATCAACCCGGCCATCGCCCACGGCCTCTCCCACGAGGTCGGCTCGATCGAGGTCGGGAAACTCGCCGACCTCGTCCTGTGGCGCCCGGCGTCCTTCGGCGCCAAGCCCCAGCTGGTCCTCAAGGCGGGCTTCCCCGCCTACGGCGTCACCGGCGACCCCAACGCCGCCACCGAGACCTGCCAACCCCTCGTCATGGGGCCCCTGTTCGGCGCCCACGGCGCCACCCCCGCGGACCTCTCCGTCGCCTTCACCAGCCGCGCCGCCGCCGAGTCCGGCACCCACGCCCGCCCGTACGACACCATGACCACCCGCCGCCGCCGCGTCGCCGTCCGCCACACCCGCGGCATCGGCCCGGGCGACATGGTCCGCAACAGCCGCCTCGGCGAGGTCCTCGTCGACCCGCGCGAAGGCCTCGTCACCCTCGACGGCACCCCCCTGCGGTCCGACCCCGCCGAGGAGGTCCCGCTGAACCGCCTGTACTTCCTCTGATTCCTCTGATTCCTCTACCCGTCGACCGGGGCGGGCCGGTGGACTCCTCGCCGGTCCGCGCGCGGCCCACCGGGGCGAGCCGGCCTCCGCCCCCGCGCGCCGCGCAGTCCACCAGCGCGCCCCGGCGCGAAGGGTTCGCAGGAGGTGCACCGGGCCGCAGACTGTGTCCCGACCCCGCACCGGAGGAACGACGATGCCCACCGCCAGCCGGCCGCCGGCCCCTCCCGTCGCTCCCGGGCGGCTCCCGCTGATCGGCCACGCCCTGGAACTGTGGCGGCGTCCGCTGGAGTTCCTCGGCAGCCTCACCGCCTACGACCGGATCGTGGCCGCCCACCTCGGCCCGAAGCCGAGCTACGTACTGACCAGCCCGGAGCTGGTCCACCGCGTACTGGTCACCGACGCGGCGAGCTTCGCCAAGGGCCGCTCCTTCGACAAGCTCCGCCCCTACCTCGGGAACGGACTGGCCACCTCCCAGGGCCCCCTCCCAGGGCCCCCTCCACCTCCGACAACACCGACGGCACGGGCGAGCGGCCGGACCTGCTGTCGACGCTCCTCCAGGCCCGGGACGCCGACAGCGGCGAGGCCATGACCGACCGCCAGCTCCACGACGAACTCATCACCCTGCTGGTCGCCGGCACGGAGACCGCCGCAGGCGGTCTCGCCTGGCTCTTCCACGAGTTGGGCCGGCACCCGCTCGTCGACCAGCGGCTCCACCAGGAACTGCGGGACCACGTCGCCCTTCCCCTCGGCCCCGAGCGGCTGGCCCGGCTGGAGTACACGCGCCGCGTCGTCGACGAGGCGCTGCGCGTCCGCAACCCCGGCGGCATCACGATCCGCCGCGCGACCACCGACGTCGAACTCGGCGGCTACCGCTTCCCCCGAGGCACCGAGTTCATCTTCAGCGCCCTGGTCCTCCACCGGAATCCTCGTTACTTCCCCCACCCCCTGCGGTTCGACCCCGACCGCTGGCTGCCCGACCGGCCCCCCGTCCCGCGCGGCGCGTTCGTCCCCTTCGGCGCCGGCAGCCACCTGTGCATTGGCGAGTCCTTCGCCCGCACCGAGATGATGACCGTGGTCGCGGCCGTCGCGGGCCGCTGGCGGCTGGCGCCCGTCCCGGGAGCGCGGGTACGGGGCGTCATGACCAGCACCAACCGTCCCGAGAACCTCCTGATGACGGCGGAACCGCGCACGGACCCGTCCGGGAACCGCCCGGCCGGGCCCTGACCGGTGCCGGGAGCCGTCGAGAGGCCCCGTCCCGGGGCCCGCGACGGACCGTGGCGCGGATCACAGCGGACTTCGCGCGGACGGTGAAATGCGGGAGCCGCCAAGGCGGTTGGCACGGGCGAACGATCACCGTCACCGCCCTGGCGGCCGCCACCGCCACCGCCGACCGCGAGGAATCCTCATGACCGTCACCGAGCCCGCCGCCTCCCGCGCGGCCGACCTCCTGTCCCGGCCCGTCACGATCAACGGGCTGACCGTGCCCAACCGGATCGTGATGGCGCCGATGACGCGCTCGTTCTCCCCGGGCGGCGTGCCCGGCGAGGACGTGCGCTCGTACTACGCCCGCCGCGCCGCCGCGGGCGTCGGCCTGATCGTCACCGAGGGGACGTACGTCGGCCACGAGTCCGCCGGCCAGAGCGACGCCATCCCGCGCTTCCACGGCGAGGAGCAGCTGGCCGGGTGGGCCCGCGTCGCCGAGGACGTCCACGCGGCGGGCGGCACCATCGTGCCGCAGCTCTGGCACATCGGCATGGCGCGCAAGCAGGGCGACCCACCGTTCGCCGACGCCCCCGCCGTCGGCCCGTCCGGCATACGGCTGGACGGCACCGAGGGAACGGGGCGGGCGATGACGCGGGCCGACCTCGACGCCGTCATCGGGGCGTTCGCCGAGGCCGCCGCGGCCGCCGAGCGGATCGGCTTCGACGGCGTCGAGCTGCACGGCGCCCACGGCTACCTGCTCGACCAGTTCCTGTGGGCCGGCACCAACCGCCGCACCGACGCCTACGGCGGCGACCCGGTCGCCCGGACGAGGTTCACCGCCGAACTCGTCGCCGCCGTGCGCGAGGCCGTCTCCCCCGGGTTCCCGGTGATCTTCCGTTACTCGCAGTGGAAGCTGGAGAACTACGACGCCCGCCTCGCCGAGACCCCGCAGGAACTGGAGGCGATCCTCACCCCGCTCGCCGAGGCCGGCGTCGACGCCTTCCACGCCTCGACCCGCCGCTACTGGGTCCCCGAGTTCGACGACTCGGACCTCAACCTGGCCGGCTGGACCAGGAAGCTCACCGGCCACCCCGCCATCACCGTCGGCTCGGTCGGCCTCGACGGCGACTTCATGCGCGCCTTCGCGGGCCAGGGCTCCGGGGTCCAGGGCCTCGACAACCTGCTCGACCGGCTGGAGCGCGACGAGTTCGACCTGGTCGCCGTCGGCCGCGCCCTCCTCCAGGACCCGCAGTGGGCCGCCAAGGTCCTCTCCGGCCGCTTCGCCGACCTGCTCCCGTACGACGCCGCCGCGAGCCGCACCCTGAGCTGACCGCCACGGGCCGACCGGGCCCGGCCCGTACCGCTGCGCTCGCGGTGCGGGCCGGGCCCGGTCGGCGGAGGCCCTCGGTGACCCGCTCAGCCGCCGAGGGCCTCCGCCACGGGCTGCCGCGGGTCGTAGGCGGCCCAACCCGGGTCCCCGGTCCCGGCGAACGCGACCCAGGCACCGTGCACCCGGGCGGCGAGTCCGGCCGGGGCGGGGTCGGGGCCGAGCAGGCCGGTGTCCCCGTGCAGCCAGGGCTCGTCGGCGAGGTCGAACACGAAGGGCAGCTCGACGGTGTGGGCGGCGCCGAGCCGCCCGTCCAGGGCCGTCGAGCGGTACCCGAACGAGTAGCGGTACGTGCGGCGGCCGCCCGAGATCCGGGCGTGGGCCTCCGCCATGCGCGTCGTCCCGGCCTCGAACAGGGCGTGCGCGAGCACGGCTGAGCGCAGTTCGCCCGGCGTGGCGCCCGGCCGCGCCGCCCGCAGGGCGGAGAGGACGGCCGCCGGATCCGCCAGCAGTCCGCCGGCGACGGCGTGGAGGTCGGCCTCCGTGGTGGACTCCAGCTCCCCCTCGGGCACGAGGTAGAGGTTCGCCTCCTCGGTGTTGGTGCCGATGAGCAGGTCGACGTCGCGGGCCGGGCCGTCCGCGAGGGCGTCCGCGGGCTGGACCGGCAGGACGAGGCCGAGCGGGCTGAGCCCGGCCAGCGGGTCGGTGGCGGTGTCCGTCCGCAGGTCGAGGCCGAGCAGCGCGGGCAGGACCGTCAGCAACCGCTCGTCCGGGATCGGGGCGAACGCCTCGGCGGTCGCTTCGACGCCCAGCGCGGCGGCCGCGACGGCGGTGACCCGCCCCGCCTGCTCCGGGGTGAACGCGCCGGTGCCGCTGCCGCTCTGCACGATCGCCCGCCGGAACAGCCCGTCGGCCTCCGGCGCCGCCAGCAGCGCGCAGACCAGCGTCGCGCCCGCGGACTCCCCGAAGACGGTGACGTTCCCCGGGTCGCCGCCGAACGCCGCGATCGTGTCCCGTACCCAGCCGAGTGCGGCGAGCACGTCGAGCAGCCCCCGGTTGGCCGGGGCGCCCGGCAGGTCGAGGAACCCGGGGATGCCGAGGCGGTAGTTCACCGTCACCAGGACGACGCCGTCGCGGGCGAACGCGCCGCCGTCGTAGAGGGCGGCGCGGTTCGAGCCGGTGATGAACCCGCCACCGTGCACGAACACCATGACCGGGCGCCTGCCGCCGTCGGCCGCGGGCGTGTGGACGTCGACGGCCAGGTACTCCGCACCGGGCGCCCAGCCGGGCCCGAAGTAGGGGCTCACGTCGAGCCGGTCGAAGGCGCGGACCGGCTGCGGGGCCGTCGGCGAGGGCCGCGTGCCGTCGCGGACGCCGGACCAACCCGGGTGCGGTACGGGCGGGGCGAAGCGGCCGGCGCCGGTCGGTGCCGCCGCGTACGGCAGGGCGCGGTAGCGCTCGCCGGACCCGTCCCGGACGCCGCGCACGGCTCCTGCCGGGGTTTCGACGACCGGATCTGCCTGTCGGGGCATGGGAAACGATTCCTCTCTGACGGTTCTGGAGCTCTCAGGCCGTGCTGGGGCCGACGTACCGGCGGAGCGGGCGCGTCGGCGGATCAGGCGGATGACCGGATCATCAGGAGATGCGGGAGAAGCCCGCCCACTCCCTGATCGCGAACGTCGACCCGTTGCGCGCGACCTCCACCGCGCCCCGGCCGCCGAAGTGCGCCGGGAAGAGCAGCGCACGGTGCTCGGCGGCCTGGCCGAGCAGCCGGTGCCGGGTGGCGCGGGACAGCGCCGGGTCCTCGCAGAAGCAGGAGTTGGTGTCCGGTTCGGCGATCTGGAACGGGCTGTGCACCAGGTCCCCGACGAACAGGGCCTGCTCACCGCCGGACTCCAGGGTGAGCACGGACGAGCCGGGGGTGTGCCCGGGCGCGAGGTCGAGCCGCAGGTTCCGGTCGATCCGGTACGTGCCCTCCCACAGCCGCGTCAGTCCCGCCCGGTGGACCGGCGCGACGCTGTCCTCGAAGACGTTCTGGTTCCCGCGGCCGAGCACGCTGCGGTGCCCGTTGGCCGGGTCCCAGAACTCGAAGTCCCGCCGGGTCATCAGGTACCGGGCGTTGGGGAAGGTCGGCACCCAGGTCCGGCCGTCGAGGCGGGTGTTCCAGCCGACGTGGTCGACGTGCAGGTGGGTGTTGACGACGAGGTCGACGTCCTCGGGCCGCACCCCGGCGGCGGCGAGGTTCTCGAGGTAGTCCGTGTCCAGGTGGTTCCAGACCGGCGCGTGGGGCCGGTCCTTGTGGTTGCCCGCCCCGGTGTCGACCAGGATCGTGCGCCCCTCGCTGCGCAGCAGCCAGGACTGGACCGCGGTACGGCACTCGTCCGTCGCCGGGTCCCAGAAGTCGGGCGCCAGCCAGTCGCGATGCCGCTCCCACGAGCCGTCGGGGCCGGCCGGGCCGTTCGGGCCGTTCGTGCTGCCGGGGCTATCTGGGAAGAACCGGCCCGGAGACAGCCCGGCCGAGCCGTAGAACTCCTTGATCCGGGTGACGGTGACGTCACCGAGGGTGATCTGCTCCGGGTTCCGCCGCATGGGCTCCCCTCCTCGGGTCCGGGGCACGCGGTCGACCGTCCGCCGACCGCTCCCGACCGTTTCCGGTCGGGACCGAGCCTGGCCCCTCCGAGCGGCACCGACCAGCCCCCGCTCGTCCTACCCCGGCCCGTCCTACCCCTCACAGGGTGTGGCTGGGACCGCTCCGGGCGCCGAATACTGGGGGGCATGAACGGACCCGGCCCGCTCGGCGCCTTCCTCAGAGCCCGACGGACGCGGCTGCACCCCGAGGACGTCGGCCTGCGCGAACTCGGGCCCCGCCGTCGGGTGGCCGGGCTCCGGCGCGAGGAGGTGGCCCAGCTGGCGGGCGTCAGCGTCTCGTACTACACCCGGCTGGAGCAGGGCCTGTCCCGCGGGGCGTCGGCCGAGGTGCTCGACGCGATCGCCCGCGCGCTCCTGCTCGGCGACCACGAGCGCGAGCACCTCGACCGGCTCGCCGTCGCCGCCCGCCACACCCCCCGGGTGCGCCGGCCGCGACCCGAGCGGCTCGCGGACGAGACCCGCGACCTGCTCCGCGCGGTCGACGGCGTCCCGGCCGTGGTGCTCGGCCGCCGTACGGACGTGCTGGCCTGGAACACCCTCGGGCACGCCCTGCTGGCCGGCCACGTTGACGTCCACGGCCCGGACGACCCGGCGCGACGCCCGAACCTGAGCCGGATGCTGTTCCTGGACGCGCACGCCCGGGAGCTGTACGTGGACTGGCAGCACAAGGCGCGCACGGTGGTCGGCAGCCTGCGCGCCACCGTCGGCAGGCACCCCGAGGACCCGCTGCTGGCCGAGCTGATCGGCGAACTGACCATGAAGAGCCCGGAGTTCGTCGCGCTGTGGGGCGACCACCGGGTGGCGCCGTGCGACACCCGCTCCTACCGGCTGCACCACCCCGTCGTCGGCGCGCTCACCGTGACGCAGCAGATGCTGTCGATCGCCCGCTCACCCGATCAGGTGCTCGTCGTCTGCACCGCCCCCGCCGGTTCCCCCTCCGAGGCGGCCCTCGCCCTCCTCACCCGGGCCGGCGTCGGCGGCGGGGTTCCGCGGAGCAGCGGTCCGCCCCGGAACGGCAAAGGGCCCGCACCGTGCGTGACGCACGGTGCGGGCCCCTGTCTGCCGGGCTAAAGCGCGGCAGGGAAATTACAGCGGGCGGATGTTCTCGGCCTGCGGGCCCTTCTGGCCCTGCGTGACGTCGAACTCGACCTTCTGACCCTCGAGCAGCTCGCGGAAGCCCTGGGCGACGATGTTCGAGTAGTGGGCGAACACGTCAGCGCCGCCGCCCTCCTGCTCGATGAAGCCGAAGCCCTTTTCCGCGTTGAACCACTTCACGGTGCCAGTAGCCATGAGAAATCTCCTTCGAGAGACTGTGCGAAGTCTGCACCATGCAGACATTCGAGTCGCCGCGATGAGAACCCGCCGGAAAGAGCCGGTAAAACAAAAAATGCGCCCGCAACAATAAGCAGGCGCACACAAAGTTCATGGGAACCACAACTGCAACTAAGAAGAGCTTAGCAGACTCCGGCCCGCCGGCGCGGATTTTCACTCGTCTATTTTTTTCCCGCCCTCCCGGGCGCGACCGTCTCGCCCCGAAAGCGACAGCAACGATCGATTCCCACACCGGAGTTGGCGACACCGGACCCCGCGCCGCCCCGGTCATGATTTTTTCGCCACGCCCAGGGGGCGAGTCGCCCCGGGGACACCCGGCAACGGATTCACACCCTCCGGAACGGCCCGTTCCGTCGATTTTCGGAGCATACTGACCGGGATGAGGAAAACACCGGCAGTCCGACGCCCCCTGCCCACCAGCCCCTTCAAACCCCGGCCCGACGCACCGCCCAAGCTATTCGCGGTGGGCGACCGCGTGAGCCACGACAAGTATGGTCTCGGCCGCGTCCTCGCGGTGGAGGACGGAGCCTACGCGGCCGTCCTCGTCGACTTCGGCACCCGACAGGAGCGGATCGCCCCACCGTACGCCGCCTTGTTCACACTCTGACCGGCACACCCGCGGCCCTACCGTCACCGCTCCGGGGCGCATGCCGGAGCCCGATCGGCCGCTCACCTGGGTCCGGCCACCCGGCCGGACGCCAGGCGTTTCGTGATGCGTCGACGCGCCCGGCCCGCAGCCCGGTTCCGCACCACGCCCGGGCCACGCCCGGGCCCGCACCCGCACCCGCACCCGTGAGGCGGCCACCCGGCGGCCCCGGCCACCCGCACGGCCCCGCGGACGGCTTCGGATTTTGGACTAGACCAATACCGATCCGGTCAACTCCTCCACGCCCCGTCCACGCGCCCTCCCCTCCCCCGTAGCGTGTCCACGCCTCGCACAGCGCGAGGACACCGTCCGGGGAGATCTCCATGAACTCGCTTACGGGTACGGCTCGTTGGACCACCGCCCTCGCGGCATCAGTCACGCTCCTGTGCGCCGTGCCGGCCGGCGCCACGGCCGGCACCGCCGGCACCGCCGACACCGCCGTCGGCTGGCGGGCGCTCGGCATCGCCGTCAGCTCCGACGGCAACCGCGCCTACGTCGTCGCCGAGGACCACGTCGGCACCGGCTACCCCACCCTCCTGCGCACCGTCGACACCCGCACCCGCACGGTCGTGGCGCAGACCCTGCTCAGCCAGGACGGCACCGCCGGCCGGCCCGCCCTCAGCCCCGACGGCAACCGGATCTACGTCCTCGCCGCCGAGCAGCTGCTGGTCGTCGACCTCGCCACGAACACCGTGCTGTCCCGCACGCCCGTCGACCGCCCGCGCGCACTCGCCGTCAGCGCCGACGGCTCCCGGGTGTTCGTGACCCAGCAGGGCACCGCCGGCCCCGGCCGGGTGCTGGTCTTCGACACCTTCACCCGTTCCTTCACCGGCGCCGTCCCGCTGGGCGACCCCGACGTCGACGGGATCGCCCTCCACAACGGCGGCGCCGACGCCTACGTCGCCACCGGCGCGGGCGTCGTCCACCTCGACCTGACCGCTCCCGTCCCGACGGTCACCCGCACCGTCCAGCCGCTCGCCGCCGCGACCGAGGTCACCGCCTCCCCGGAGGGCACCCGCCTCTACGCCCTCGGCAGCCGGGCCGCCCAGGGCTCCGGCTACGAGCTCGACCCGTTCACCGACACGTCCCGCACCGCCTTCACCCTCGGTGGCCCGGCCACCTCCGCCGACACCCACCTGGTGGCGGTCTCCCCGGACGGCGGCCGCCTGTTCGTCCTCAAGGACGGCTGGAAGCCCTCCGCCACCGTGCTGGCCTACGACACCGCCACCAACACCGCCCTCCCGGCCGCCGACCTCACCGGCTTCGGCCTGGACGGCGTCGGCACCGCCGCCCTCGGCCCCGACGGCCACACCCTCTACCTGGCCGGTCCGCGCGGCGAAAGCAGCTACCTGAAGGCCGTCACCTTCTGACCCGCCCGCCGGGCGGGTGCGCGGCCCCGCGCCACCCCGCGCACCCGCCCGTCCACTCCCGTCCGCGCCCGTCCATGCCCGCCGACGGGTCGGTGGCCCCGTCGGGTGATCCCAGGGCGCGGGTTCCACGGCGGCCCGTCCACGACTCGCATAGTCGGACTCGTCATACCCGCCGATCGTGGGACGAGCCGACCATGCGATTTGCCTGCCGAGAGATCCTCACAGCCGCCACCGCCCTGCTGCTCTCCCTCACCGGCTGCGGGTCGCCGCAGGAACGGCAGCCCGCGCCGTCGACCCCCCGCGATCCGAGCTCCCCGGCCGCGCCCACCCCGGCGGGGCCGCGGGCGTTCACCCTCGTCGCGACCGGGGACGTCCTGCCGCACACGGAGATCATCCAGCAGGCCAAGGAGGACGCCGGGGGCAGCGGTTACGACTTCACCCGGATGCTCGCCGGGGTCAAACCGGTCATCAGCGCCGCCGACCTGGCCATCTGCCACATGGAGACGGTCTACGGCGCCGACGGCGGGCCGTTCACCGGCTACCCGTCGTTCATCTCGCCACCCCAGGTCGCCCAGGCGCTCAAGGACACCGGCTACACCTCCTGCGACACCGCCTCCAACCACACGCTCGACGGCGGCCCGGACGGCATCCGGCGCACGCTCGACGCCATGGACGCCGTCGGCCTGAAGCACACGGGCTCCGCGCGCAGCGCCGACGAGGCGGGCAGCCCCACGACGCTCACGGCGGGCGGCGCCACGGTGGCCCAGCTCGCCTACACCTACGGCACCAACGGCATCCCGCTGCCGAAGGACCGGCCCTGGGCGGTCAACCTCATCGACCGGGAGCGGATCCTCACCGACGCCCGGGCCGCCCGCGAGCGCGGCGCGGACATCGTGGTGGTCAGCCTCCACTGGGGCACCGAGTGGCAGGACACCCCGGACGAGCAGCAGCTCGCGCTCGCCCGCGACCTGGCCGCCGAGCAGAGCCCCGGCCGGCCCGACATCGACCTGGTCCTCGGCACCCACGCCCACATCCCGCAGGCCTACGAGAAGATCAACGACACCTGGACGGTCTACGGCATGGGCGACCAGCTCGCCGGCCACATGTTCAACCCCACCGGCGCGGAGGACCCCCGGGGGAACTGGAGCTCGATCGCCCGCTTCACCTTCTCCCCGCCGCCCGGGCCCGGGCAACGATGGACCGTCACCAAGGCCGAGTTCCTCCCGCAGCTGACCGACCTCGGCCCGCCCTACCGGGTCCTCGACCTGACCGAGGCCCTCCGCCACACCCCCGACCGCGCCGACTACACCCGGGCCCTCGACCACATCCGGTCGGTCGTCCTGAGCCGCGACGGCGCCTCGGCCGGGCTCACCATGGCCCCCTGAGCGGACCGGCGCCGGAACCTCCGCGAAGCCCCGGGGCGCGGCTGCTCGCGAGCAGCCGCCCGGTGGGCGGCGACCAGGTCGCGGTACCAGGCGTCCTGCGACGCTCCCATCCCCGTGAGCCACCAGCTGGGGGCCCGCCCGCTAACGGCCGTCCGGTCGGGGCGACGGTGCGGCGATGTCCGTACGGAGGCCGGCGGCGTCGAGCCGCGCGAGGACCTGGGTCAGGTAGCCGTGGGCGTCCCTGACCGTGTGGACCGAGCGGAGCTGTCGGACGATGCGCTCGCGTTCGGCGGGGTGGAGCCGGGCGTCGTGGAGCGCCGCGACCTGGAGGAAGCCCTGCAGGGTGGAGCTGATCGGCCGGTCGGCGGTGGTCCGCACTCCGACCGGCCCCTCGCCCGGCCCGACCGGTGCCCCGCCGTCGCCCTCGTCGTCGCAGGTGAACCCGGAGTCGGCCGGAGCGGGCAGGGTCAGCGAAGCGTCACCGCGCGGCTCGGCCGCGGACAGCAGGTGGAGGAAGTCATTGGCTCCGGCGTCACGCAGGGTGAGGCTCGGCAGGTGGTAGAGGCGTTCGACCGATGCCAGCAGCGATCCGTGGTCGTAGACGGTGTGGTCGATCAGGTTGCAGTTCCGGCCGTCCGGTCCGCTCGGCCGGACGGCCGGGACCCACGGCGAGACGATGACGGCGGGGACGCGGACACCGAGCCGGTCGAACCGGAAGCCGTGGCTGTTGTGCGCCGGGTCGGTCACGTCACCGGGCGGGACGGCGGCCGGCGGCTCGACATGGTCGTAGAAGCCGCCGTGCTCGTCGTAGGTGATCACCAGCAGGCTCGACTCCCAGTGCGGCGACTGCCTGATCGACTCGTAGACGTACTTGATCAGGGCCTCGCCCCGGGTGACGTCGTCGATCGGGTGCTGGCTGTTGCCGCACCGGAAGTTGCCGCCGTGGCTGAGGACGTGACCGTAGCTGGGTTCGATGAAGACGTACGAGGCGGCGAAGTCCTGATGCCGCAGATCCCCGGCGAGCTCGTCCAGGCCGTGGAAGCGCTCCAGCATGGTGGGCAGGTCCATGCCCGCCAGCGCGCTGACCTGCGGGAGGGCGTCACCCTGGTAGACCTGCCAGTCGCACCCCTTGCTGTCGAGCGCGTCGTAGATCGTGCCGTTCTCGAACTGGTAGCCGTCGACCTGCGAGGCGGCCAGTTCCAGCGGGTCCGGACTGCGGTCCAGCCCGCCCGAGGTCGCCGCGTGCAGGAAGAACCGGTTCGGCCAGGTCGGCCCCGGCAGGGCGCAGAACCAGTTGTCGCACACCGCGAACTCGCGGGCGAGCGCGCTGATCACCGGCACCTGGTCCGGGGTGAAGCACGCCATCACCGCCCCGAGGTCCGCCAGGGCCGAGGCGTCGCCCTTGGCCACGGCCTGGTTGGCGTAGTTGTCCACGAACCCCTGCATGGTGAGCGCGGGGTAGCTGCCGCCGTAGTGGCACGTGTCGTCCCTCGGTGTGCCGGTGATCGGCACCGAGGCCAGCTGGAGCTGGACGTCGCAGAACTCGTGCGGCGGGTCGACCGGCATGACGAACGGCGCGCCGGCGCGCACCGCGAAGACCTGACCGTCGTGCGTGTTCGTCAGGCTCGCCGAGGGCCCGTTGACGGTGGTCGGCGCGCCGCTCACCGCATCCACCCCGACCCCCGGCCGGAAGCCGGACCCGGCGTCGACCGTGCCGGTGGAGACGCCGAGCATGTGGTCGAACGAACGGTTCTCCAGTACCAGCACGAAGACGTGCCTGATCCGCCCCTCCGGCCGGGTGACCGGACCGAAGACGCGGCAGGGGATCCAGAGGACCAGCCACACCACGTACGCCACCGCCGTGAGGACCCAGTAGAGGACCCAGGCGAACGCGCGGCAGACCCGGTTCGCCAGCCGGTACCAGGCCTGGCCGAGCAGGTCGGCCACCCGGTAGAACACATCGCGGAACCACGAGGACGGCGCCTGGTCACCGCACCGGCCGGCACCCCGATCCGCCCACTGCGCACACCTGTCGGCCCCCTCGTCCGCCCACCGGGAACAGGCCCGGACCAGCCTCGCGCGCCACTCGTCCCGGGTGCGGGTGATCGAGTACCGGACCTCACCGCA
This sequence comes from Kitasatospora sp. MY 5-36, assembly GCF_001182915.1. Taxonomy (NCBI): domain Bacteria; kingdom Bacillati; phylum Actinomycetota; class Actinomycetes; order Kitasatosporales; family Streptomycetaceae; genus Kitasatospora; species Kitasatospora sp. MY 5-36. The sequence goes on along the minus strand of NZ_LFVW01000050.1, from coordinate 20,965 downwards.
CGGCGACATCCGCCGCCTCCTGCTCCGCGGGCGACCGCAGCACCCGGCGGGTCACCGCCCGAAGCCCGGCATCGGCGAGCCTGCCGACCCGCTCCGGCCCGGGGCGTCTCCGGTGTTTCCGGTGTTTCCGGTGTGTCCGAGCGCGCTGCGCCCTCTACTGGCCTGTCCTTCCAGGCAAACACCGTTCGATGGCCCGCTCAACTCGACGGCAGCGGGCGCCCGGCCGCGGGGAAGACGGCGCGGACGACGGCGCCGACACCACCGCCGGGGGCGTTGCAGGCGGCATCGATTCGCAGGCGTAGGCCGGAGAGGGCGGGGCCAGCTCACGCGGCCAGCTCCGGGTCCGCACCCGAACCACGGCGGCCGGCAGCCCGAGCGCCTGCATCACGGTCCGGCAGAGCAGCGGCGGTGCGTCCGCCGGGTTGACGGCATTGAACCCCTCGGCCCGTCGGACAGGCTGTCATTCTATCCGTGTCGGTGGTCTGCCAAATCGTCGAGGAGAAGGTCGGCGACCACCTCTTCGACCACTGCGGTGCGCAGTTCGGCCATGGAATCGACGAGCCTCCGGTCCCACGGTGCGGGCGTCAGACGCCCCGGGTCGGGGCCCGAGGGAACCCGTGGCGCGGCGGCCCGGTAGTCGTCGGCTGCCATCCGCCAGGGGGCTGCGCCGGTCTTGGCCATGACGTGCGCCGCGATGCGGATGCCCTCGCCGTCGAAGTCGCCGTGGTAGCGCAGGGACGCGCCGTCGTCGGCGAGTCGGCGCAGCAGGTGGATCACGGCGGTGTTGGGCCAGCCGGAGGTGCAGACCAGCGGCGGGCAGTGGGGGCCGAAGCGGCGCAGGCTCAGGGCGAGCACGCTGGGGTTCTCGGTGATGTGCACGGGTCCGGTGGGACCGGTGAATTCGCCGGGTGAGCGCACTTGGGCGAGGGTGAGGCTGACGGGGTGGCCCGCTCCGGCGCAGATTCGGGAGATCTCGGCCACCGGGCCCTCTCCCCCGGGGCGGAGACCGACGGCGAGCACGGTGGCCGACAGCTCGTCGTCGGCCACGCTGGCTCGACTCCACAGTGCGCGCCGCCCTTCGGCCGTTTCGGGCATGTCAGTGCCGTACAGCACCGCCAGTGCCCGCAGGACCAGGGAGGAGAGCCGGGTCCCGTCGTCCAAGGCGTGGGAGTCGCCGTCGAGGAGGCGCGCGGCGAGGACCGGTAGCGGCTCACCACCGGCCGGGAGCGCGGCGAGGACGGTCAGCGCCGCGGCGATGAGGCCCCGGGTCCGCTCGGGTGAGCCGTCGACGAGGCCGCCGGCCCGCAGGTGGCCGACCCAGTCCAGCAGGGCCGGCTGGACGGTGACCACCTCGTGGCCGGCCAACCACGCCCACAGGGCCTCGCGTTGGCCGGTCCTGTGGTGGCGCTCGGCGGCCCGGTCGTGGATCGGGCCGAGGATCGCGGTCACCACGTCCCGGACGGGTCGGCCGCAGGCGTCCAGCACGGCACTGTCGAGCCCGGCGAGGGGGATCGTCGGTTCGGCGCCGGGGAGCCGGTCGAGCCCGAGGAGGTCGGCCAGTGCCTCCCGGCCCGCCTCGTCGAGTGCTCCGGACCGTACCCGGCTGACGGGGCGACCGGTCGAGAGACGGCCGTGAACGGCCGACCACAGGGGTCGGAGCTCGGGGAGGTCGAGGGGGTGGCGATCCGTCATGCCGGTTCTTCCGTGTCGGCTTCGTCGGGCAGCAGGTCGGTGCCCGTCCAGGTGAAACGGGCACTGGTGACGGCGTCGTCGCCGTCACCTCCGGTGATCAACTGATGGACGGCGATGCCGGAGAGCTCCCGGTAGGTGCACCATTCGTGGTCCGAGGTGAGCACCAGGTCGAGGTCGAGTGCCGCGAGGAGGCCGAAGACCTGCCCGCGGTTGACGGTGTCGACGCCGACGAAGACCTCGTCGAGCAGGATCAGCCGCGGAGACTCCGGCACCGCCTCGTAATGGGCGGCCACGGCGGCGAACAGCGGCAGGTGGAGGGCGATGGCCTTCTCGCCGCCCGAGAGCGCGCCGTGGAGCTTCTTGGTGAGCAGCTGCCACCCGGAGCCGTTGGCGCGGTCCAGTTTGACGACGAACTGGTGCCAGGCCGTGTAGTCGAGGACCTCGGCGAGCTGCTCCTCCCAGGTCGCCGCCGTGTTGCGGGTCTTCGCTTCCTCGATCCGGCCCCGGAAGAAGGCGTGGAGGGCCTCGCGGTCGGCTTCGGTGATCCGCGCCGGGTCCTTGAGCAGCAGCTCACGGGCCGTCCGGGTACCGGCCGGCAGGTCGGGGTGGATCTGCCACACCAGTCGGACGGCCACCCGCGAGGCAGTGCGGATCCCTTCGAGGTGACCGTTCATCCGCTCGACGAGTTCACCGGCCTGACGGATCCGGGAGGCGAGGTGGCGGCGCGTGTCGCCGGTGAGGGTCCGGTCGAAGAGGCCGCGTTCGGCTGCGGTGATGTCGTCCTGACCGCGGTCACGCTCACCGGTGAGGATGACGAGGAGGCCGGTCGCGCCGACCCGGATGCCGTCGACGGTGGCGGTGAGGACCTGGACGTCCTCCTCCGCTTCGAGCTCGAGGTCGGCGCGGCTGCTGAGGCTCTGGCGGGCTCGGTGGACGGCCTCGGAGAGACGGTTCAGGGAGTCACCGAGGTTCCTGGTGCCGTGCGGCAGGTCGGGCCACGCGGCAGCGGTCTCGCGCGCCGCTTCGAGGGTGGCGCGGGTGCCGTCCGCGGAGGTGAGGACGAGCCCGAGGCCCGCGTCCTCGGGGAATCCGAGGACGCACAGGCGCCGGAAGCCATGGGCGGCCTCGTTCCGGGCCTCGACGGCCCTGTCGTGCAGGGCCTCGTCCTGGGCCGCGGTGGCGCCGAGCGCACCGATGCGGCCTTCGAGCGCGAGAAGTGCCTGGGTGCCGGATTCGAGGTCGCGGCGAACGCGGTCGAGGGACTTCCGGAAGTCACTGATGCGGGCGGCCACTTCGCGGTAGTCCTCACCGACGGTGCTCTCGACCGCCCGGAGCGTGGAGCGGAGCCCACGGGCGGCGGCCTCGGCGGTCTCGGCCTCCGCCAGGCCCTCGGTCGCGGCCCCCCTCGATGCCTCGGCATGGCCGCGCGCGGAGTGCCAGGCCTGGTGGGCGGCTGTCCAGGCGAGATGGGCGTCGAGCCAGACGTCGGCCTGTTCGCGCAGCGCTTCGACGGCCGCGGCGGTCTTGTCCAGGGCGGCGCGTTCGGTCGGCAGGGCATGCTCGGCGGAGGCGACGGCGAGTGTGCGCAGCGCGTCCGCGACCGCCTTCTCCTGCCGCGCGAGCTGTTCGACGGCCTCCCGCACGGCGTCCTCCCGAGCGCCCACTTGGGACTCGGCCCGGTCCCAGCCGCCCTTGGCCTCCTCCACGTCCCGGTGGTGCGGCCGGGAGCGGAGGTCGGCTTCGAGGCGCGTCCGGCGGTCGGCGAGGGCGTGCAGCCGCGTCTCGTAGCCGACGACGGCGGTGTCGGCCTCGGCCAGTTCGGTGGTGAGTTCCGCGATCCGCCGCTGCCTGGCGCGTTCCCGGGCCGCGGCGCCGATGTGGCTGGACTCCTCCTTGGCCCAGGAGCCGACCGCCATCGCCAGCCGCCAGCTTCCGTCGGCGCCCACGACGGCCGGGTGGTCCGTCGTCAGTGCGGGGCCGTAGGCGACACCGGCAAGCAGCCGCCGCACCCGGGCGGGCGGCACCGGGCCGTCGGGTTCCGGAGCCAGGACGTCGAGCAGCGAGGGGCCGGGTGCGGGCGCGGCCGCTGCCGGATCGGCCAGGACGTCGTGCCCTGCGACGACGAGACCGCCGTCGGGGGTCATCCAGGCGTCGAGCAGGCCGGCCGCTTCGAGGGCCGCTTCGACGCCGGCCTGATCGGCGGGCGGAACGTCCGGCCGGAAGGCCAGCAGACGCCACAGTGGCGCCCCCGGCAGGACCGACCGGTCGGCCGTGCGAGTCCGTGGTGGAACCGGCGGGAGATCGGCCGCGGCCGCGATGCGTTCCAGTTCCCGGAGGACCCGGTCACGCCCGGCGCGGGCGTCGTCCCGGCCGGCGCGGGCGGTCGTCTCGTCGGCGGTGATGGAGCTCTCCGCCGCCCGGGCCGCGGCTTCGACCAGCACGAGGACATCAGTCTCGACGGCGGCACGGGACGCGAGTTCCTCGGCGTCGTCGATCGAGAGTTCCGCGCAGTCCTCCCTCGCCCAACGACGCAACAGGGCGGCGTGGGCGTCGACGGCGGCCTGGTAGGCGCGGGCGTTCCCCTCGCGCTTCGCGGTCGCCCCGGTCAGCCGTTCGCGCGCCGAATCGAGGTGCTGCTCCGCCGTCGTCCGGCCCGCGAGGAACCGTTCGTGGCGCTCGACGGCGGCTCGGACGTCGGCGATCTGGTGGTGCCGCGAGACGACCGCACCGCGCAGCAGACGGCGCGCCGTACGCCCCTGCTCCTCGTTCTCCCCCGACGGACCCGGTGCGGTGCCGAGCACCGTCTGCACCTCGGCGCAGACGGACTCCATGGCTGCTCGCCGCGCCGCGCCACGTGCCTCCTCGCGAGCGGCCCGGGTCTGTTCGGCCCGCTGTTCGGAACGCAGCCGCGCATCGTCGGCACGCCCCGCGTCCTCGTCGGCCGCCCGAACCTTCCGGTCGGCGGCGGTACGGGCCCGGGCGGCGGTCTGGTCGGCCTGCTCGCTCCTACGACGGAGCTGGTCGAGCTCCTGCCCCTGCCGGTAGACCTCGGAGTCGAGCAGCCCCTCGATGGCGCCCTCGATCTCCTGCCGCCCGTGTTCGAGTTCCTGTTGCGTCCGGTTGCTCTCGTCGCGCTCACGCACGGCTCCCGCGTGCGCCTCCCCGCTCTCCCTCGCGAGGCGGGCGAGGTTGTCCATCTCGGTCGTCGCGGAGATGAGACCGGCTGCTCCGGCACGCAGGACGCGCTGGGCGTAGCCGCGTTGCTGGTTCGCGACGGCGGTGGCCGCGGCCACCTCGTCGTCCAGTGTCTTCAGGTGTTCGCGCTGGCGGTCGAGGCGCTCGAAACCCTCGGCCAGTTCGGTGATCTCGCCCTGGCCGAGCGGGGGCAGCGCCCGCGAGAGCAGCGAGGACAGCAGCGACGGATCCAGGCGCTCCGAGAGCTTGGGGGTGCGGAGCTGGAGCAGCGCGGTGATCAGGGCGTCGAAGCGCTGCTCGCTCAGCCCGGGGAAGAGCGTGCTGCGGACCGTGTTGCGGTAGTCGGTGGGTGCCCCGTGCAACTCGCCCTGGCCGTGCAGCGCTTCGGCCAGGGCGGCGCGGGTGAGCGGCTGGCCCGCGTCGTTGACCAGGGAGAGACCGCCTGGGCGGTCGATCCGCGCGCCGGTGGTGAAGTAGTCGACGGTGACACCGGGGGTGTGCACGCTGGCCTGGAGCCTGGCGCCGCAGGTGAACCACCCGGGATCGCCGTCACCGCGGACGAACTCCAGCCACACGTACCCGACGCGGGTCTTGCCCGTGGTGCCCTCCCCCATCAGGTTCCAGTGCATGGTGCGCTCGGAGCCGCCGAAGGTGGACAGCCGGTTGGGTCGCAGGCTCGCGTCGAACAGGAACGGCAGGAGCACCTCCAGCGCCTTCGACTTGCCGGTGCCGTTCTGCCCCCGCAGGAGCAGCCGGCCCTTGTGGAAGGTGAAGGTCTCGTCGTAGTAGCGCCAGACGTTGAGGATGCCGGCCCTGGCGGGCCGCCATCGCGCGGCTGCGGCCGCCGTCGGGGGCACGGGGCTCTGCGGTGGCTGTGTCACGGTCATCGGAGGTCTTCCCTGGTCAGGTTGCGGGACCGTCGGTCACGGTGGTGCGGTACCGGAACGCCGCGGGCCGGGGAACGGTGCGGTCGCCGATCCGGCGGGCCAGGCCGAAGTCGTCGAGGACACGAAGGGCGTCGGCCGTGAGCCGCTGGGCGCCGTCCTCGGACTGGTAGCCCTTCGCCCACCGCGGGAAGCGCCGCAGCAGCGTGTTCGCCTCGGCCTCGAGCTGTTCCGGTGTCAGCCCGTCCGGGGCTGCCGTCAGCGGTTCCAGCAGGAGCAGGGCGGCGACGCGGGCCGTCGCGGAGTCGTCCGGGAAGCGGCTGTCGGTGGCGATGGCCTCCGGGTCCACGAGCAGCAGGCCGTCGGCCCGTTCCTCCAGCACGAAGCCGCCCTGCTCGGCGGCGCGCTTGACGATCTGGCGCCCCGTCGGCGAGGCCAGGTAGGCCAGTTCGTCGGCGCCGAGTTCGTCGTGGTGCAGGACGGGATCGTCGAGGAGCCGCCGGAGCACCGAGTGCCGGAGCCGGAGGTTGCGCTGCGCGTCGGAGGCGTCGGCCCCGCCGTACCGGCTCTCGCGCACCGTGCCCCGCAGGAGTTCCTCGAAGCGCAGCGGCACGTCCTGCGCCGGAACGGCCAGCCGGGACGGGCCGACGGGCGCGGCGAGCAGGCGCATCAGGACGGTGGCGTCCACGCGGTAGAGGACCTTGGCCTTCGCCGAGTCGACGAAGCTCTCCGTGACGCCGTCCACGGTGAGGAGCGCGCCGTAGGCCTCCAACAGCTTGAGCACGTCCACGAACGCCATGCGCTCGGACCTGCTCGCCGTGTCGAAGGGCGGCAGTGCCTCGTCGGTGGCACAGGCGTGGACGACCCGGTCGGCGAGCAGGCCGACCGTCGTGACCGGGACCGGAAGCAGCTCGGCCGCGACGACGCACAGCAGCGTGTAACGGCGGCGGTCGAACGGGGCCTTGCCGGACCGCAGCCGACGGGCGGGGCGCGAGGCGTCGGGCACGGTCCGGATCTTGAGCAGACGCGCATACCCCAGGCGCGGCTCCACCACCAGCTGCCAGCCGCAGTTGTAGTCGAACCACTTCGTCAGCGGATCCTGACGGCGGCGGATCAGCTCGAAGGCGGGCGGGTCACCGCGCTCGGTGATCAGCGGCAGGCCGAGGAGCAGTCTGATGCCTCGGGCTATGTCCTGCCGCTCGGCCAGGACCAGCTGGTTGGCGAGGGTGCTCATGTGCCGCTCCTGGTGGTGTTCATGCGCTGTCCTCCCGGACGACCGCCCGCAGTGCGCTCGGGCTCCGGATCTCCACCAGGTAGTCGGGCCCTTCGAACCGGCCGTGGGAGGTCCGCAGGACGGCCCGTCCGCCCTCGGGAGAAGGCCGGAGCACGATCTCCACGCGGCCGTCCGAGGTGACCGCCCGACGTGCCCCGCCGGCGTCCGGTCGTACGGCCAGCGCCCGGCCGAGGAGGTCGAGCAGCCGCTCGAAGACGGTGTGGTCCAGCACGCGGAGGTCGGAGAGCCGCACCGGGCCGTCGGTTCCCAGAACGTCCCAGGCCGCTTCGAGTTCGGCCCGCTCCTTCCGGGCCCGCTCGGCCCGGGCCGCCTTGATGCCTCCGATGTCGCGCACCTTCCCGGTGCGGGTGAACCGCTCGGTGCGGCCGCTGGTGCGCAGCAGCGCCGAGACCTCCACCGGCGGGGTCTCGGCCCAGCTGCCCGAGGAGGGCACCAACTCCGGGTCGGGGTGGGCGAGATGGGCATGTCGGGCCGACCCCAGACCGAAGGCGGCCGACCAGAGGCGGTGCAGGTCGTCCTCGGTGGGCGCGGCGGCGAACCAGCGGGCCAGCTCCCGGAAGTCCTGGACGGCGCTGGAGGAGCGGCGCCGTGACTCGGTGATCCGGTCGAGAACCTGGAGGAGCGTCACGATCGCCCGCCGCGCCACGTCGTGCAGCTGCTCCACGCGGGGCCGTGCCCCGTCGGCCGGCCGGAACCAGGACCGGAGCCCCTCCCAGCGCGCCCGGCGCCGCTCCAGCCAGGCCGGCGCGGGATCGCCGTCGGCGACCGGCGGCAGCTCGGCGCCCCGCAGCGCCCGCGCGTGCAGCAGGCTCACCCCGAGCCGCTCCACACGCTCGACGGCGGTGGCGACCGCCTGGCCCCGCTGGTCGAGGTTGACGAGGAACTCCTGGAGATAGGCCACCGTCGCGGCCTTCACCTCGCGGAAGGTCGCCAGGTCCGCACCTTCGGCGCGCAGCAGGCGCTGCAACTCGCCGTTGAACGCCTTGGTGTTGGCCAGCAGCGCCTCCAGGTGGCCCTCCAGCTCCTGCAGCGTGGTGAAGACCCGACGGTCCGAGGACGCGGAGTCGCCCAGCAGGACGTACAGCTCATCGAGCCGGTCCGTGATCGCCTCCAGCACCGCCGTCTGGAGCGCCCCCGTCGAGGCGAGGACGAACAGGGCGTGCTCGACCCCGGCGGACGCGGCCTCACCGCGTCGGGTCAGCGAGTACTGGAGGTTGCGGCGCTCGTACTCCTCGGCGGTGCGGTAGTTCTCCGCGTGGTTCTGGACGACGTCCAGCAGCTGCCACTCCCTGAGCTTGCGCAGCGCCTCCTGGAGGTCGTCGTCATGGACCGCGTCGAGCCAGCCCACCGTCCGCAGCCGGGTGCGGACCTCGTCCAGCCCGAGCGCGGTCTCCAGCCGCTCGTTGGCCGCTCCGAAGGCCTGAAGGATCGCACCGTAGAGTTCGGCCTTCTCCCCCGTCGTGAACCGGAACATCTCCGGCGGCACCCTGCGCAACCGCTGCCCTCCCCGTCTTCCGGGCACCACAGTACGCGGACGCGCCGACGCCCGACGACGCGGTTGTCGACCGGCCAGGTCGCGTGCGGCAGGTACAGCTGGTGCAGGTGCGCCCGGGCCTCCGGGGAGGCCTGTGTCCCGGCTCCGGCAACCGCCGGTGAGGTTTCACAGAGCTGAACGCGCTCGGATCAGTTCTCTTCCGTCCCCGCCATCCCGCTCACCTCCGCGATTCCCTCGACCGTCGCGCGGTCGCTCGCCCGCCGGCCCTCGGCGGCGTCAAGCCGGTCGCGCATGTCCCGCAGGCGGGCCGGATCGGAAGCGACCTCCGGCGGTACGAGCGACATGACCCCCTTGGCCCGCTCGCCGTCGCCGAGGTCGGCCACCACACCGTCGGCGCGGTCCTCGTGTCCGGGCACCAGGGCACCGAGCAGGCCGAGGAGAACGAGCAGTTCGCGCTGCACCGCGGATGTGAACAGCTCCCGTTCCTCTGCGTCCAGCTTCACCTTGATCCGCCCACCACCGAGCTCGGCATAGCCGCGCAGGAGATCCATCAGAAGCTTGAACTGCCGCTCGGGCATCAGGACCTGGAGCGACTCGATGTAGAGCTTCAGCCGCAGCGCCGGTAGTTCCGCGTCCATCCGGGCCCTCCCTGGTGCGTCAGTCGACCGGAATCCTCACCGATCGTAGTCACCCGATGACACGGGTGGCGAGGACAGGTGACAGCGCGCGGAGGCGGGCGGAGTTCCCATGGCCGTCAAGGATCGGACGACACTCCCTTCCCCGTCGCGATCCTGACCCGCACCCCCTTGCCCAGGCCTTGACTAACGTCCGAATTTCGCATGGTGGGCGGCGATCAGGTCGCGGTACCAGGTGTAGGAGGCCTTCGGAGTGCGCTGCTGCGTCGCGAAGTCGACGTGGACGAGGCCGAAGCGCTGGTGGTAGCCCTCGGCCCGTCGGACGGGGTGTCATTGTGGTCGCGACCCTCAGTCGGCCGACGAGGTTGCCGAACATTCCGTGCAGAGATTTCTTCCCGTCCGGGAGCGCTCGGCGAGGGTGCTGCGGGCACGGAGGAGACGCACGGACGCACCCGGCGCACGCCAGGTCCCACAACGCCGGATCAGTCCGTGCCGGGCTGAACGAGCTTGAAAGCCAGGCGCGCTGCGGCGCGTTGGGCCGCTCGGCGGATGCGCACCGGGGCCGACGGCGCCGGCAGCGGTGCCGGGCGGGTGGTGGCCAGCCTGGGGAAGAGTGCTTCGGCGTTGGTGCGGTTGACGGCCGTGAGCGTGCCGGGGTCGACGCCCGTGTCGAGGCCGTTGGCGAAGTACTGCCCGGCGGGGGTGGGGGCGAAGGGCCAGTCGCTGCCGAACAGGACGTGTCCGGGGCGGGCGAAGGCGAGGAGGGTGGGCAGGGCGGCCGGGCTGGAGGACAGGGCGGTGTCGAAGTGGAAGGAGCGGAAGTCGTCCAGCACGTCGAGCGGGCTGCGTGCGGTGTCGTTGGCGAGGGTGACGGCCATCCGGTGCGAGGCGTAGGGGACGAAGCCGCCGGCGTGGCTGAGGATGAAGCGGATGTTCGGGTAGCGGCGCAGGATGCCGTTGCGGACCAGGAGGTAGGCGGCCCTGGTGGTGTCGAGCAGGAAGTCGGCGGCGAAGGCCGGGATGCCGCTGACCGGTGGGGCGGGCAGTTCCGCGGGGTGGACGAAGGCCACCGCGCCGCGGTCGTCGAGTGCCTGCCACAGGACGTCCTGGCCGTCGGCCCCGAGGTAGGTGCCGTGGTTGTTGGCGAGCAGGGTGACGCCGTCGGCGCGCAGCTCGTCCAGCGCGCGTACCGCCTCGGCGGCGGAGGCTCCAGTGTCGGGCATGGGCAGGGTGGCGAAGAAGCCGAAGCGTCCGGGGTGGTCCGAGGCGAGGGACGCGCCGTGGTCGTTGAGACGTCGGGCCAGGTCGGCCGCTTCGGCGGGGTCGGCGAGGAAGCCCGTCGCGGGCGTGGACACGGAGACGATCGCGGTGGCGGTGTCCAGGAGGTCCATCAGGTGCAGGGCCGACTGGGCGCTCCAGTCGGGCAGGGCCCGGCCTCCGGCGTCGGTGATGCCGGCCCTGGCGAGCTCGTCGCGGTAGAAGCCGGGCACCACGTGCTGGTGGACGTCGATGCGTTGTGCCGAAGGAGACATGCCGCGGCCTTTCGTGCGCTCTGTGGGGGCGGAGCGGGGTTGTCGTACCGGCCGCCGGCCGTACGGCGCCGGGCCGGGCGCGTGCCGCTCGCGGGTCGTCCGCGGCTCGGCCGCGGCGGGCGTCCCCTCCGGTGGTGCGCGGTTCCGGTCACTTGACCCTCTCCGACGGCGAGCATACCGTAGCAGTCATTCCAATTGGAGTGAGCACTACAGCAACAGTTGCGCGGTGCGATCGACACGGTGAGGTGGGCCTGATGCGTCAGACCGGGGCTGGGACAGAGCCCGAGGACGGTTCCTACGACGTGGCCGTCATCGGTTACGGGCCCACGGGCGTGACCGCGGCGAACCTGCTGGGCGCGACGGGGCTGCGCGTCGTCGTCCTGGAGCGGGACGCCGAGGTCTTCTCCCGTGCCCGGGCCATCTCCACGGACGAGGAGGTCGTGCGGATCTGGCAGCGGACCGGACTGGCCGAGCGCCTCAAGCAGGACATGCTGACCGAGCGGCCCGTGGACTTCGTCGACGCGGACGGCCGCCCCTTCATCCGCGCGCGCCCCACCCCGCGCGGGCACGGGCACCCGCCGCAGATGTTCGTCTACCAGCCCGCGCTGGAGCAGGTGCTGCGCGACGGCGTCGACCGGTACCCGAACGTGGAGGTCCTGCTGCGCCACGAGTGCCTGCGCCTGAGCCAGGACGCCGACGGGGTGGAGCTGACGACCGTCGGCACAGCCGACGACTCCGTGCACCGGCTGCGCGCCTCCTACGTGATCGCGGCCGACGGCGGCTCCAGCCTCACCCGCGCCCAGCTGAACATCGGCTACGAGGGCCGGACGTACGAGGACCGCTGGGTCGTCATCGACACCGAGATGCTCAAGCCCTGGCCCGACCACGACAAGCTGCGCTTCCACTGCGACCCGGCGCGCCCGGCCGTCGACTGCCCGACCCCGCTGGGCCACCACCGCTACGAGTTCCCGCTCCTGCCCGGGGACGACGAGGAGCACCTGGTCACCGAGGACGCCGTGTACGGGCTGATCTCCCGGTACGGGATCGGCCGCGACAGCGTCAAGGTGCTGCGCGCGACCGTCTACAGCCACCACGTGCGCTTCGCCACGCGCTTCCGTGCGGGGAGGGTCTTCCTCGCCGGCGACGCCGCCCACGCCATGCCGCCGTGGATCGGCCAGGGCATGGCCGCGGGCGTGCGCGACGTGGCCAACCTCTGCTGGAAGCTCGACGCCGTCCTGCGCGGCGAACTGCCCGAGACGGTCCTCGACAGCTACGAGGCCGAACGCAAACCGCACGTCAAGGAGGTCACCCGGCGGGCGGTGCTCGTCGGCCGGACCATCACCGAGCGCCGCCGGCCGGTCACCAAGGTCCGCGACGGCGCCCTGCGCACCCTGGACCGCGTCCCGGGCTTCAGCAACTGGCTGCAGAGCGCGAACTGGATCCCCGTCGCCCGGTACGACGCCGGTCTGCAGGCCCGCTCCCGCGCCAGGGCGACCGGCCACCAGGTGCCCCAGCCGTGGGTGACCGGCCCCGACGGCAGCCGCGTGCGCCTCGACGACGCGCTCGGCGGCCGGTGGCACCTGCTGCACCCCCGGACCGCCGCCCCCCAACTCGCCTGGGACGTCCTGGGCGTGCCGTCCCTGACCGTCACGCCGCTGGGCTCCGCACCCGCGGAGGGCACCCTCGTCGACAGCGACGGCGTCCTGCTGCCCTGGATGGCCCGGCACGGCGCGGCCGCACTCGCCCTGCGCCCCGACGCCTACGTCTACGCGGCGGCCCCCGCGGGCGCCCCGCTCCCGCCGCCGCCCCGGGGCTTCGCCCCGACCACCGCCCCCCGCACGCACGCGTCCACCGCCCAGTGAGGACCCCGGCACCATGACGACGACACCGACCGGCCTGCCGACGATGCAGGAGACGACGTACGACATCGGCGGAAGGAAGGTCTTCGCCGCGGAGACCGGGGACGGCCCGCCGGTCCTGCTGCTGCACGGCGGCGGCCCAGGCGCCTCCGGCGTCTCCAACTACACCCGCAACATCGCCGCCCTGGCCCGGGACCACCGGGTCATCGTGCCCGACCTGCCCGGCTACGGCCGCAGCACCAAGGGCGTCGACGCCGGCGACCCCTTCGGCTTCCTCTCCGACCAGATCCGCGGGCTGCTCGACCGCCTCGGCCTCGAAAAGGCCCACCTGGTCGGCAACTCCTACGGCGGCGCCTGCGCCCTGCGCCTGGCCCTGGACACCCCCGACCGGGTCGACCGCATGGTCCTGATGGGCCCCGGCGGCATCGGCACCACCCGCGCCCTGCCCACCCCCGGCCTCAACAGCCTGCTGAACTACTACACCGGCGACGGGCCCTCGCGGCCGAAGCTGGAGAAGTTCATCCGCGACCACCTCGTCTTCAACGCCGCCGACGTCCCCGACTCCGTGATCGACGAGCGCTACCGCGCCAGCATCGACCCGGAGGTGGTCGCCGCACCGCCCCTGCGGCGGCCCTCCGGACGCGACGCCCTGCGGACCGTGTGGAGGATGGATTTCACCCGCGACCCGCGCCTGTCCCGGCTGCCCGTCCCGACCCTGGTGCTGTGGGGGGCCCAGGACAGGGTCAACCGGCCCTCCGGCGGCCGGATGCTCGCCGAACGCATGCCCGACTGCGACCTGTACACGGTCGCCAACACCGGCCACTGGGTCCAGTTCGAGCGCGCGGAACTCTTCAACCGGCTGTGCGCCGACTTCCTGGCAGGCCAACGATGAACACCGTACCGACCAGCGTCTTCGGGGCCGTCCACCTCGGCTACGTCGTCATCGAGACGAACCGCTTCGCCGACTGGCGCCGCTTCGGCACCGACGCCATCGGCATGCACCACGACAGCCTCTCCCCCGACCTGATGCGCTTCCGCCTCGACGGCCAGGAGTGCCGCTTCCTGCTCACCCGCGGGCCCGCCGAGGACGTCGTCGCCACCGGCTGGCACGTCGACGACCACGCCGCCTTCGAACGGATCGAAGCCCGCATCCGCGCCCACGGCGTCCCCCTCACCCGGGGCTCAGACGAGGAGGCGGCCCTGCGCGGCGTCGAACGCCTGCTGCGCTTCCCCGGCCCCAAAGGCATCACCCAGGAGATCTACACCAACCCGAAGCGAGCGGCCGAACCGCTGCGCATGCTCGCCTCTGGCTTCGTCACCGGCGACTCCGGCCTGGGCCACGTCGCGCTGACCTCCACCAGGCCCGCGCAGATCCGGGGCTACTTCGACACCGTCTTCGACGCCCGCCTGACCGACTACATCGACGAGACCATCAGCGGCGTCAAACTCAAGATCCGCTTCCTGCGCGTCAACGAGCGCCACCACTCCATCGCCGTCGCCGCCGTCCGCGGCCTGCCCCTGGACCCGGTCCGCACCCGGGTGCAGCACCTCAACATCCAGGCCGCCACCCTCGACGACGTCGCCCGCAGCTACCAGCGCGTCCACGAACTCGGCTTCGAGATGGCCCTGTCGGTGGGCCAGCACACCAACGACAAGGAACTGTCCTACTACGCCCGCACCCCTTCGGGCTTCGAGTGGGAGGTCGGCTGGAACCCGGTCGTCATCGACGAGAGCACCTGGGAGCCCACCACCCACCAGGGCATCAGCACCTGGGGCCACCTCCCCGTCGGCCGGACCATCGTCGACAAGCTCGCCCAGTTCCGCGCCGGAGCCCGATCCCTGGCCCGCCCGGAACGCACCGTGCCCGCCCTCAGCGGCACGGGCATCCCCGACGACTGACCCGGGACAGCCGCCGCACCGCCGGAACGGCTCCGTCCCCGCCCTGCCCGGCGTCCGCGGCGCACGCCCGCACCCGGCACAAGCCGGTGCCCCGGCCGTTCCCCCACCCCTCGACGATCCCCCGGAGGCCACCCTCGTGCTCGGCTCCGCACCACCCCACCGATCCCTGCCGGTTCCGACCCGGCCCGCCCGCGTCGCCGAGGCGGCCGCCCTCCTGGAGGAGGCCGCCCGCACCGGCATCCCGTGCGCCCCGGTACGCACGCTGCTCCCGGAGGCCGACATCGAGGCCGCCTACGCCGTACAGCAGCTCCACGTCGACCTCGCCGTCAGCGCCGGGCGACGACTCGTAGGCCGCAAGATCGGCCTCACCTCGCCCGCCGTACAGCGCCAACTCGGCGTCGACCGGCCTGACTTCGGCGCCCTGTTCGCCGACATGGCGGTACCCGAGGGACAGCCCGTCGCCCCCGGCCGACTGCTCCAGCCGAAGGTCGAGGCCGAGGTCGCCCTGGTCCTCGGCTCCGACCTGCCCCACCGCGACCCGACCGTCGCCGACCTGCTGCGCGCCACGGCGTTCGCGCTGCCCGCGCTGGAGATCGTCGACAGCCGCATCGCCGACTGGGACATCACCATCGTCGACACCGTCGCCGACAACGCCTCCTGCGGCCTGTACGTCCTGGGCGGCACCCCGGTCCCGCTGGACCGGGTCGACCTGCGGGCCGTGACCATGACGCTCACCCGGAACGGCGAACAGGTCTCCCGGGGCACCGGGGCCGACTGCCTGGGCAGCCCGCTCACCGCCGCCCTCTGGCTCGCCTCCACCCTCGCCGGGCTCGGCGACCCGCTGCGGGCCGGCGACACCGTCCTGACCGGCGCGCTCGGCCCGATGGCCGCCGCCGCCGCGGGCGACGAGTTCACCGCCGTCATCGAAGGGCTGGGCACGGTCACGACCGCGTTCGCACCCGCCACCGAGGAAGGAGCCCTCGCATGACCACGAAGGTCGCCGTCATCGGGTCCGGCAACATCGGCACCGACCTGATGATCAAGATCCTGCGGCTCTCCGAAACCTTGGAGATCGCCGCGATGGCCGGGATCGACCCCGACTCCGACGGCCTGGCCCGCGCCCGCCGCCTGAAGGTCGCCACCACCCACGAGGGCGTGGACGGCCTGGTGGGACTGGACGAGTTCGCGGACGTGCAGATCGTCTTCGACGCCACCTCCGCCGGCGCGCACCGCCGCCACGACGAGGTGCTGCGCTCGCTGGGGCGCACCGTCGTCGACCTGACGCCCGCGGCGCTCGGCCCCTACGTCGTCCCGCCGGTCAACGGCGACGACCACCTCGGCGCCCCCAACGTCAACATGGTCACGTGCGGCGGACAGGCCACCGTTCCGATCGTGGCCGCGGTCTCGGCCGTGACTCCCGTCCACTACGGCGAGATCGTCGCCTCGATCTCCTCGCGCTCCGCGGGCCCCGGCACGCGGGCCAACATCGACGAGTTCACCGAGACCACCTCCTCGGCCATCGAGAAGGTGGGCGGCGCCTCCCGCGGCAAGGCGATCATCGTCCTGAACCCGGCCGAGCCGCCGCTGATCATGCGCGACACCGTGTACTGCCTGGTCGGCGACTGCGACGACGCCGCGGTGACCGAATCGGTCGAGCGGATGGTCGCCCGGGTGCAGGCGTACGTCCCCGGCTACCGCCTCAAGCAGCGGGTCCAGTTCGACCGCGTCGCCGCGGACGACCCGCTCCGCTCCCTGCTGCCCGCGCCCTCCCGCACCGGCGGTGCCGCGAAGGTGTCGGTGTTCCTGGAGGTCGAGGGGGCCGCCCACTACCTGCCCGCCTACGCCGGCAACCTCGACATCATGACCTCGGCCGCCCTGCGCACCGCCGAACGCATGGCCGCCCACCGCGCCCCGGAGGTGGCGACGCGATGACTTCCCTGTACATCCAGGACGTGACCCTGCGGGACGGCATGCACGCCGTGCGCCACCGCTACACCGTCGACCAGGCCCGCACCATCGCTGGCGCCCTCGACGCGGCCGGCGTGGCCGCGATCGAGATCGCCCACGGCGACGGCCTGTCCGGCTCCAGCATCACCTACGGCGTCGGCGCCCACACCGACTGGGAGTGGATCGCCGCCGTCTGCGACAGCGTCCACCAGGCGGTGCCCACCACCCTGCTGCTGCCCGGCATCGGCACCCTGCACGACCTGCGGCAGGCGCAAGCCCTCGGCATCCGCTCGGTGCGCGTCGCCACCCACTGCACCGAGGCCGACATCTCCGCCCAGCACATCGACGCCGCCCGCGGCCTGGGCATGGACGTGGCCGGCTTCCTGATGATGTCCCACCTGGCCGAGCCCGCCGAACTCGCCCGGCAGGCCAAGCTGATGGAGTCCTACGGCGCCCAGTGCGTCTACGTCACCGACTCCGGCGGACGCCTCACCATGGACGGCGTGCGCGACCGCCTGCGCGCCTACCGCGACGTCCTGTCCCCCGACACCGAACTCGGCATCCACGCCCACCACAACCTGGGCCTGGGCGTCGCCAACTCCGTCGTGGCCGTGGAGAACGGCGTCACCCGCGTCGACGCCTCCCTCGCCGGCCAGGGAGCGGGCGCCGGCAACTGCCCGCTGGAGGCGTTCGTGGCGGTCGCCGACCTGATGGGCTGGGAGCACGGCTGCGACCTGTTCCCGCTGATGGACGCCGCCGACGACGTGGTCCGCCCGCTGCAGGACCGCGAGGTGCGCGTCGACCGCGAGACCCTCACCCTCGGCTACGCGGGCGTGTACTCCAGCTTCCTGCGCCATGCCGAGACCGCCGCCCGCCGCTACGGCCTGGACACCCGCGCGATCCTGGTCGAGGTCGGGCGGCGCAAGATGGTGGGCGGCCAGGAAGACATGATCACGGACGTCGCCCTCGACCTCGCGACGGCCCGCTCCGCCGACTGACCGAACAGCCCTCGCACGCCCCGGGCCGACGGACGCCGCGATGCGGGACGTCGAGGACCCGGCGGAACGCTTCGCCGCCGGCATCCGGCCGACCCTGGTGCCGGCGGCCTCCCTCCCCGAGGTCACCGGTGTCCTGAGGCTGCGCGGCATGCAGCACATCCGCACGGCCGACGGGCTCGGGCCCCTGCCCCTGCCCCTGCCCCTGCCCTGCGCGATCTCGAACCCGGGCGCGCAGCGGGCCGGTTCCGGACCGAGGCCCCCGTGGTGCCCCTCGGCGCGATCGGAGGGGCCGTCCTCGGCCTGTTGCGGTCGCGGTTGCGGTTGCGGTTGCGGTTGCGGTTGCGGTCGCGGTTGCCCATGGTGAAGCGGCTCGACGACGGCGACGGGACCGCGGATGTCCGAGCTGCTGGTGCTCACGCCGGGTCTGTCGGACGAGGACGCCCACGAGGTGGCCAGCCGTCCCTGCCACCCTGGCCCCGGAGCGGCGGGGTCCGCTGACGGGCGCGGCCGAACCGTCGGCCGACCGGGTCGTGGCCGTCGGGTCCGGGTCCTAGGCGGTGCGGGACCGCAGCTCGACACCGTGCCCGGACATGCGGGCGACGATGCCGTGGTCGGTGACGGCCACGGACCGGAGCGTGAGCCCCTCGGGCAGGTCGTCGAGCGGGGTCCGGCGCTCCAAGGCCCTCGCCAGCAGGGTTCGTGCGGCCGGGGAAACGTTCTCGGGGAGCCGGACGTCGTCGAGTCCGACGGCGTCCGGAGCGGCGACGCCGACATGGGCGGAGGCGGTGACCTGCCCGAACAGCGGCAACCGGGCGGTCGCTGCCACCCGGTCGTCACCCTCGCCCCGGCCGATGGCGACCCCGTAGAAGGCCGAGAGCTCGTCGTACGCGACGGTCGCCGTGACCTCCGCCTCGTCGGCCCGCTCCCCGCCGTCCCGTTCCCGGTGCACTCCTCGCAGGTGGACGGCAACGTCCTCGACGGTCAGGACGCGGCCGTCCAGGTCGGCCGGCACGCGTGCGGCGTCGATGTCCGCCTCGGTGACCACTCCCCGGGCCAACTGCAGCGACACGGGGAAACCGTGCACGCGCACCTCGGGAGCGGCTGCGAGGCCGAGGTTCCGACGAGCCGAGTCGGCGATGCGCTCCTGGGTGTACTGCGTGGCCAGTACCTCGCCGCCGCCGGCGGCGGCGAGCAGCGTCAGGGCCACCGCGATCCACCCGTTGCGGCGGCGCTTGAGGCGCGGCGCCCGGCCGTTGACCGGTTCGTGCATGTTCTCTCTCCTCTGCGGTAATGGCCTGGTCCGACCGCGGTGTCGGACAGCGGCGGTGTTGGTTCGTCAGTGACGGACCGGCGACGGGGGGAGCACCGGGCCGGGACCGGTGCTCGTGCGCGGTGCCGAGGGGCTGGGTCCGCTGCCCGTCGGGGTGCGCGGGGAAGGGCGGCGCGGACCTCGCGCTGGAAGCGGCTCCGGGCGACGTCGTCGAGGGCGAGCCGCGGGTGCACCGGCTTCACGGCGACCGTACGGTGCGGGAGCAGGTCGTCGGCCGACCGGACCTCGCCCGCGCCGCCGCGGCCGATCACCCCGCGCAACGCGTACCCGCCGCCGGTCAGGCCGGCCCATTCGTCGTAGGGGATGTACGGCATGGCGGCGTCTGCGGTCCTACTGTTGATCGGGTCAGCTGCCGAACGGACGGTCACATCTTTCGACGGACCGTCACCGCCGGTGCGGGAGGGGCGGGTTCAGTCCGACGTCGGCGGTGTTCTCGGCGCGCGGAACAGGCAGCCGACGGCTGCGGCCAGGACGAGGGCACCGACCGCGACGAGCGAGGCCGACAGTCCGTCCATGAAGGCGGCCTTGACGCCGTCCGCCAGGGCCGCTCCCCCGACGCCGAGCCGATCGGCGACGTGCAGGCCCGCGGCGGCGGAGTCGCGCGCGGCCGAGGCCGCCTCGGCGGGCAGCTGGTCGAGGGAAGCGGGGAGGCTGGATCGGTAGTGGCTGCCGTAGATCGAGCCCATGAGGGCGATGCCGACGGCCGAGCCGACCTCGCGGGTGGTGTCGTTCATCGCGGAGGCGACGCCCTGCCGGCCGCGGCCGAGCGAGCCGGTGATGGCGGAGGTGCCCACGGCCCCGGACAGGCCGATGCCGAAGCCCGCCAGGACGAGCCCGCCGAGGAAGGGCAGGTAGCCGGAGTCGACGTCGATCCGGGAGATGACGAACAGGCCGGCGCTCAGCAGGGCCAGGCCGGCGGCCATGGTGACCTTCATCCCCACCCGTCGCACCAGGCGGGGGGTGAGCTGCGAAGTGGGCAGGACGACCACGGCGACGGGGACGAGGGCGACGGCGGCCTTGAGCGGGCTGTAGCCGAGGATGAGCTGCAGGTATTGCAGGCCGACGAAGAAGAACCCGAAGACGGCCATGAACTGTACGAGGACGGTGATCGCGCCGGCCCGGAAGCCGCGGATGCCGAACAGGGCGGGGTCGAGGAGCGGGTGCTCGTTGCGCAGGCCGAGCCAGGCGTACGCGGTGAAGGCCAGAACCGTGACGACGAGTGCGGCGACGGCCGGGGGCTGCGTCCAGCCCTGCTCGTTGCCCTCGATGATGGCGAAGACCAGGGTGCCGATCCCGAGCGCGGTGCAGACGGCCCCGGGCACGTCGGGCGGCTCGGGGTGCGGGTCCTTGGTGTCGGGCGCCAGGAGGATCCCCGCCAGCGCGGCGACCAGGGCGACCGCGGCGCCGGTGACGAAGATCGACCGCCAGGAGTACCACTCCAGCAGCGTCCCCGCGGCGAGCATGCCGAGGATGGCGCCGGCCGCCGCGAATCCCGACCAGGTAGCCACGCCCTTGGCCCGCTGCTCGGGCGGGAAGGCGGCCGTGATGGTGGACAGCGTGCCCGGCATGATCATCGCGGCGCCGATCCCCATGACGACCCGCCAGACAATGAGCGTGGTGGTGGAGTCGGCGAAGGAAGCGGCCAGGGAGGCGGCACCGAAGACCACGGTGCCCGCGACGAGGACGTTGCGGCGCCCGAGCCGGTCGCCGATCGCGCCGAGGGGCAGCACGAGCGCGGCCAGGGCGACGGTGTAGGCGTCGGCGATCCAGGTCAGCGAA
The DNA here is from genome assembly GCF_001182915.1 of Kitasatospora sp. MY 5-36. Classification (NCBI taxonomy): domain Bacteria; kingdom Bacillati; phylum Actinomycetota; class Actinomycetes; order Kitasatosporales; family Streptomycetaceae; genus Kitasatospora; species Kitasatospora sp. MY 5-36. The sequence continues at coordinate 426 of NZ_LFVW01000050.1, read as the reverse complement.
CCGTTGGTGGCCGACAGGTCGAGCGCCAGGTCCGGCAGTGCGAGGTTGAGGGCGGAGACGGAGGCCACGACGAGGACCAGGGCCAGGCACATGGCGGCGAGTACGCCGTTGTGGCCGGCCCGGCCGGCCGCGACGGCGCCGAGGCTCTCCCCCGCCCGGTCGTCGGTCTGGTGTTGAGGGATGGTGGACATGGGGAACCTGTCTCGGTCGATGCTGTGCTGAGAGGGCCCGAGGGGCGGACGCGCCGCGGGTGCACCGGGCCGCACGGAACGGACGCACCGCGATCGGGCGGGCGCCTCACAGCGGCAGGGTCGGGAGGCGACGCTCGGGCGGGGACGCGCGCTTCGGTGTCGGAGCGGCCGACGGCCCCGGACGCGTACGGGGTGGCACCGGGCGGGTCCGGGCCGGCGGCACGGCCCTGCCCGG
>NZ_LFVW01000512.1:0-8374 GCF_001182915.1 Kitasatospora sp. MY 5-36 | reverse complement strand
GGCCGCCGCCCTGGTCGCGGGCGGGGCGGCCGCGCTGTGGGCCACCCGGCGCCGTCGCGCCGCGCACGCCCGCCGGCACTGACCGGGCGGCGGTACTGACCGCCCGCCGGTACCGACCGTGTGGCTCCGCTGGCCACGGGGTGGCGCTGATCACGCGTCGTCACTGAAAGTACTGGCGTCGTCACTCATGGCACCCGGGATGGCGGGAGTGTCGCCCCCGGCACTCCCGCACCGTGACCGTGCCAATGCGGACGGTTGGTTCACCTGCGCGTTACACAAGAGGAACAACCGGGAAACGGCGGCTTGCGACGCTACGCGGGCACCCACCACCCAGCAATGCGAGGGACACGCAGTGGCAATCAAGGCCGAGTACATCTGGATCGACGGCACCAAGCCGACCGCGAAGCTCCGTTCCAAGACTCGCGTCCTGCCCAACGCCGACAAGATCCCGACCTGGGGCTTCGACGGTTCCTCGACCAACCAGGCCGAGGGCCACGCCTCGGACCGCGTGCTGGACCCGGTGCGGGTGACGCCGGACCCGATCCGCGGCGGCGACAACATCCTGGTCCTCTGCGAGGTCCTGGAGACGGACGGCACCCCGCACGTCTCCAACACCCGCGCCCTGCTGCGCGAGGTCGCCGAGAAGTACGCCTCGCAGGAGTCGATCTTCGGCATCGAGCAGGAGTACACCTTCTTCAAGGGCTCCCGCCCGCTCGGCTTCCCGGAGGGCGGCTTCCCGGCCCCGCAGGGCGGCTACTACTGCGGCGTCGGCGCCGAGGAGGTCTTCGGCCGCGAGATCGTCGAGCTGCACCTGGACCGCTGCATCGACGCCGGCCTGGCCATCTGCGGCATCAACGCCGAGGTCATGCCCGGCCAGTGGGAGTTCCAGATCGGCCCGGTCGACGCGCTGACCGTCTCGGACGACATGTGGATCGCCCGCTACCTGCTGTACCGCACCGCCGAGGAGTTCGGCATCGACGCCACCCTCGACGCCAAGCCGGCCCGCGGTGACTGGAACGGTGCGGGCGCCCACACCAACTTCTCCACCAAGGCGATGCGCGAGGGCTACGACGCCATCATCACCGCCTGCGAGTCGCTCGGCACCTCGCAGGAGAAGGTGCTGGAGCACGTCAACCAGTACGGCCACGACATCCAGTCGCGCCTCACGGGCAAGCATGAGACCGCCCCGTGGAACGTCTACAGCTACGGCGTCTCCGACCGCGGCGCCTCGGTGCGCATCCCGTGGCAGGTCGAGGTGGACAAGAAGGGCTACATCGAGGACCGTCGCCCGAACGCCAACGTCGACCCCTACGTCGTCACCCGGCTCCTGATCAACACCTGCTGCGAGGCCCTGGAGAAGGCCGGCCAGGTCTGATCCGCCGCGTCTCCTGAGCAGTCCGCCGGGCCTCCCCTCCATGTGAGGGGAGGCCCGGCGGCGTTCCGGTCGGCTCCGCGAAATCGGCGGACCAGCCGTTGAACTCGGCCGAGCGGGGCTCCCGTTGCTACCGGAGAGGGCCCGACGGGCGGGCGCCGGGAAGCGCTCGCGCGCCGACCGGTCGCCGCCCGCGGCCCGAACCGTTCACTCAGGAGCGTTCATGAAGAAGATCCAGGCGGCCCTCGTCTCCGCCGCCGCCCTCGCGGGCATCGGGCTGGCCGCGGCTGCGGCTCCCGCCTCGGCCGCCGGCGGGACCACCGCCACCACGCCGGGCATGCCGATCACGGTGCCGGGCGTTCCCTCGCCGGGTGCGCCGACCACGGTGCCGGGCGCTCCCAGGCCGGGCGTGCCGATCACGCCGGGCAAGCCGGCCGGGCCGGGGACGGTGCAGGGCCTCGCCGTCGAGCCGGCCGGTTCCGGGAGCACCCCCGTGCCGGGTGTCACGACCTGCAGCGACCGACTGTTCGGCGGCACGTTCTACTGCGGCGGCAGCTACGGCAGCGGGGCGACCTTCTTCGACTTCCGGGACGGCACCCGCCTGATCCTGGTGATCGGCACCAACCACGCGGTGTACACGCGGTCGACCATCGCCAACTCCACCAAGCTGACCGACTGGAAGTCCCTCGGCGGCACCATGGCCGGCAAGGTCGAGATCACCGCGGCGACCATGGGCGGCGCCTTCCGCATCGACGTGCCCGGCGCCGACGGCCGGACCTGGTCCCGGGCCCGGGACACCAACGGCAGCTGGACCGGCTGGACGGCGCGGTAGCGAGCCGGTTCCGGCCGGGTCTTGATCGGGGTGGGGCGGTCCCGGAGAATCGGGCCATGACTGCTCCGGACCGCCCCCTCCTCGTGCGCCGTCTGCACGTGGACCTGGGGCGGGTGTGGGCGGACGGGTGTCGCGGTCGGCGGGTTCCGTCAACCGACCGCAGGCAGTACCGGCCCCAGGAGTGTGTCCGTCCATGGCTCTCACCTTCCACTGGTTCCTCCCCACCAACGGCGACAGCCGGCTGATCGTCGGTGGCGGGCACGGCTCCACGCCCGGCACGGCCGGCTCGGACCGGCCGCCGAGCGTCGGCTACCTCGGCCAGATCGCCCGCAGCGCCGAGCAGTTGGGCTTCGAGGGGGTGCTGACGCCGACCGGGGCCTGGTGCGAGGACGCCTGGCTGACCACCGCGATGCTCAGCCAGGTGACCGAGCGGCTGAAGTACCTGGTGGCGTTCCGGCCCGGGCAGATCAGCCCGACGCTGGCCGCGCAGATGGCCGCCACCTACCAGCGGCAGTCCGGCGGGCGGCTGCTGCTCAACGTGGTGACCGGCGGGGAGTCCGCCGAGCAGCGCGCCTACGGGGACTTCCTGGACAAGGACGCCCGGTACGCGCGGACCGGGGAGTTCCTGGGCATCACCCGGCGGCTCTGGGCGGGGGAGACGGTCGACCACCACGGGCCGCACCTGCGGGTCGAGGGGGCGCGGCTGAACCGGCTGCCGGACCCGGTCCCGGCGGTGTACTTCGGCGGCTCCTCCCCGGCCGCCGGCGACGTCGCCGCCGAGCACGCGGACGTCTACCTGACCTGGGGCGAACCGCCCGCCCAGGTCCGGGAGAAGATCCGCTGGATCCGCGGCCTGGCCGCCGCCCGGGGCCGGACCGTACGGTTCGGCATCCGGCTGCACGTGATCACCCGGGACACCGCCGCCCAGGCCTGGGCGGAGACCGAACGGCTGCTCGCCGCGATGGACCCGGAGCGGGTGCGGGAGACCCAGCGGGCGCTCGCCCGGAGCGAGTCGGAGGGCCAGCGGCGGATGCTCGCGCTGCACGGCGGCTCGGCGCAGCGGCTGGAGGTGTACCCCGGACTGTGGGCCGGCATCGGGCTGCTGCGCGGCGGCGCCGGCACGGCGCTGGTGGGCAGCCACCGGGAGGTCGCGGACCTGATCTGCGAGTACCACGGGCTGGGCGTCGACGAGTTCGCGCTGAGCGGGATGCCGCACCTGGAGGAGGCGTACTGGTTCGGCGAGGGCGTGCTCCCGCTGCTCGCCGCCCGCAACCTGTGGTCCCGCCCGTAGCGGGCGCCCGCTACGCGCGTCGACCCGCAAACCGCTGGTCAAGCGCCCCCGCCGGACCGAGAATTCATGGCATGACCCAGCAGCCCCTGCTCCTCCTCGACGTGGACGGACCGCTCAACCCCTACGCCGCGCCGAAGCGGAGGCCCGAGGGCTACGCCACCCACCGGCTGCGCCCCTCCTGGTGGGTGGCGAAGCAGGAGCACCTGGCGGCGGTCCAGGCCCGGCAGGCGACCCGCGCCAGGCACGCCAAGCCCCCCGCCGTCCGGGTCAAGCCGCTGCGGGTCTGGCTCAACCCCTCGCACGGCGCGGAACTGCTGGCACTGCCCTACGAACTGGTGTGGGCCACCGGCTGGATGGGCGACGCGAACACCCACATAGGCCCGCACCTGGGCCTGCCCGAACTCCCGTACATCAGCTGGTCCGACCTGTTCGGCGAGGCGCGGGACGGGCTGCACTGGAAGACCAGGGACGTGGTCGCCTGGGCCGCCGGGCGCCCGTTCGTCTGGGTCGACGACGAACTCGGCCCGCGGGACGAGGAGTGGATCGAGGCGAACCACCCCGGCCCGGCGCTCGCCCTGCACGTCAACCCCCGACTCGGCCTGCTCGCCGACGACTTCGCCACGCTACGGGATTGGGCGGAGGGGTGTGCTGTTCCAGGGGCGTGAACGGAGAAGAGTGGGGCGCGCGAGGTGTGAACGGTCGAGCGGAGTGCGCCGAGCGCCCCGTTGTGCTCGGGGCGCCGCCCTTTCTACCGTCCCGTCATGACCATTCTCACGGAGCCCATCGGCAGCATCCCCCGGCCGAGCACTCTGCTGAACGCCCTGACCGAACACGCCGAGGGGCGGCTGTCCGACGCCGACCTGAAGAAGCTGCAGGACGAGGCCACCGCCGACACCCTGGCCAGGCTGGCGGAGCTCGGCTGCCCCGTCCTGGTGGACGGCGAGCAGGCGAAGCCGAGCTTCGTCACGTACCCCCTCGCCGGGCTGACCTCCCTCGCCGGGGACGGCGCCGTCATCCCCTTCGCCGACGGACACACCCGGCAGCTGCCGCGGCTGACCGCCGGACCCTTCCGGTACCGGGTCCGTGCCGAGACCTATCTGCGCGACGCCCTGCGGCACACCTCGCAGCCCGTCAAGCAGGCCGTCATCGCACCCTCCGCGCTCAGCCTGCTCTACCCCGCCGACGGCATCGACGGGTACTCGCGCGAGAACTTCCTGGAGGACCTGGCCGACGAGGCCGAGGCCGACATTCGCGGCTGCCTGGACGCGGGCGCCCACGTCGTCCAACTCGACTTCACCGAGGCCCGGTTGTCGCTCAAGCTGGACCCGTCGGGCAGTCTGCTGGACGACTTCGTGGCCCTCAACAACCAGGTGCTCGACCGGTTCGCCGAGGAGGAGCGGGCCCGCCTCGGCGTGCACACCTGCCCGGGCGGGGACCAGGACTCCACCCACAGCCTGGACGTCGACTACGCCGAGCTGCTGCCGAAGCTCTTCCGGCTCAGGGTTGGCAACTTCTACGTGCAGCTGGCGAGCGAGGCCGACCCCGACCGCGTGCTCGCCGTCATCGCGGATCAACTCCGCCCCGGAATCCGGGTGTTCGTCGGAGTGACCGACCCGATCGACCCCAGGGTGGAGACCCCGGAGGAGGTGCGCGACCGGGTGCTGGCCGCAGCCCGGCACATCCCGGTCGACCAGCTCGGCACGACCGACGACTGCGGATTCTCACCGTTCGCAGACGACGCCTCCACCTCGCGGGACACCGCCTTCGCCAAGATCGCGGCCCGCGTGAAGGGCACCGCCCTGGCGGCGGAGGCGCTCGGGCTCCAGTAGCGCTCGCTGGGTCGGCCGGGGGTGGGCTGTCGTGCGTCCGTCCGCCTGCCCGTCCGCCCGTCCTGACGGGCGGGCGGACGGCGGCCGGGGGTGGGCTGGTGTTGCGCCGGTCAGGCCGAACCGAGCACGGCCTCAAGGGCGTTGAGGAACCGGTCGGTGGTCGCCTCGTCCCGGACGGCGATCCGCAGCCACTCCTCGCCCAGCCCCGGGAAGGTGTCCCCGCGCCGGACGGCGAAGCCGTGCTCGCGCAGCCGCCGCCGGACCGCCGCCGCGTCGGGCAGCCGTACCAGGACGAAGGAGGCGGCCGGTTCGCCGTACAGCCGCACCGACGGGAAGGCGGCCAGGCCCTTCACCAAGTGCTCGCGCCAGAGCGCCAGTTCGGCCGCCGCCAGCTCCGCCTCGGCGAGCGCCGCCGGGCCGCTGCACGCCTCGGCGGCGGCCAGCGCCGGGGTGGAGACCGGCCAGAGCGGCTGGGCGGCGCCGAGGTCGGCGATCAGCGGTGCGGGCCCGAGCGCGTAGCCGATCCGCAGTCCGGCCAGCCCCCAGGTCTTGGTGAGGCTGCGCAGCACGACGACCCGGCCGGGCAGGTCCCGGGCGGAGGCGAGGGACTCCCGCTCGCCCGGGACGGTGTCCATGAACGCCTCGTCCACCACCAGGGTGCGCCCCGGCCGGGCCAGTGCGGCGACGGCCTCGGCGGGGTGCAGCACGGAGGTCGGGTTGGTCGGGTTGCCGAGGACGACCAGGTCCGCCTCCTCGGGGACGGCGCCCAGCCGGAAGCCGTCCCCGGGGGAGAGCAGTACCCGGTGCACGTGGTGTCCGGCGTCCCGCAGGGCCGCCTCCGGCTCGGTGAACTGGGGGTGCACCACGACGATGTGACGTGGCGTCAGCACGCGCGCCAGCAGGACGAAGGCCTCCGCCGCCCCCGAGGTGAGCAGCACCTCCTCGACCGGGCGGGCGTGCCGGGCGGCCACGGCGGCGCGCGCGGCGCTCTGGTCGGGGTAGGCGGCGAGGTCGCCGAGGGTGGCCGCGAGGTGCTCACGCAGCCAGGCGGGGGGAGTGCCGGTGCGGACGTTGACGGCGAGGTCGACCAGGCCGAGCCCGTCGGCGCGCACCTCGGCGTCGCCGTGGTGGCGCAGGTCGGGTTCGGGGGCGGTCACGCGGGGTCTCCTCGCTGGGTGGTGCGGCTGGTTCGGGTGGTCGCGACTGGTGGTGGACGTGATGCGGCTCTACGGGCCGGGTGGTGCGGCGGGCCGCGGGTCGTCGCCGAGGTCGAGCGGTGCGAGCCGTCCGTGCGCCGCCGCCCGGGCGATCGCGACCGTGGCCCGCGCCGACTTCCGCTTGGTGACCACGAGCCGGCCCCCCGGCGCGCTCGCCAGCGCCGCGGCCTCGGCCACGCTCGCGGTGCCGACGGCCGTACCGACGGCGGCGGAGGGGTTCGGCACCGGCACGCCCGCGAGCGCCTCGGGCGGGTGCTCGTCCACGGGTACCCCGCTGAGGTGGTCGGCCGCCCAGCGCACCGCCGGGTGGTCCGCCTTGCCCGCCACGGTGGCCAGCCGGGCCACCTCGGAGCGGTCCAGCCCGGCCTCCCGGAGGGTGTCCGTCAGCAGCCGCAGCACCTCGGTCCGCTCGGCGCCGCTGCTCGCACCGATCCCGACCACCAGGGTGCGGGGGACGACGGCGACCAGTCCGCTCACGTGCCGCACCCTTTCGTCCCAAGCTCCGGTGATCCCACCACGCCCGGGCGGAACGGGTCAATCGCGGCGGGTGTGAGATCCGACGCCGGTGCCGTCGCCGCTCCCGACGCCCTTCCCGACGCCCTTCCCGGTGTCCTTCCCGATGCTCTTGCCGACGCCGCCGGTCCGCCGGGGCGCGGCAGCTGTTCGTCTGTTCTTCACTTGTCTTGTGCGGTACACGTCACCGCGGCACTCCTACTGTTCTCGGCGCTCCCGCCAGGAAGCCCCGACATCCGGAGGACACCATGGCCTTCGCACGACTGCGCACCCCCTCTTCCGCCGTCGCCTCCCTCCCGCGCCCCGGTCGCCGCCGGCCGCGCCCGCTGCGTCCGCTCACCGCGCTGGCCGCCGGCCTCGGCCTGGTCGCTGGCTCGCTCGGCCTCTGGGCCGCCGGCGGCAGCGCGGCCGCCGACACCGCCGCGGGCGCCGCCGCCGGCCTGCCCGCACCCGACCACGTGGTCGTCGTCGTCCTGGAGAACCACGCCTACTCCCAGGTGATCGGCAGTTCCAAGGCCCCGTACATCAACACCACCCTGGTGGCCGGCGGCGCGACGCTGACCCAGTCCTACGCGCTCACCCACCCCAGCCAGCCCAACTACTACATGCTGTTCTCCGGCAGCTCCCAGGGCATCGTGGACGACGGCTGCGTGGACGTCGGCGCCCTGCAGCAGCCCAACCTCGCGTCCGAGCTGATCGGCGCCGGCCAGACCTGGGCCAGCTACAACGAGGGCCTGCCCGGCCCCGGCGCCACCGACTGCAGCAGCGGCAACTACGCCCAGAAGCACAACCCGTGGTTCGGCTTCGGCAACGTGCCCACCTCCAGCGCGTACGGCATGGACGCGTTCCCGAGCGACTACAGCACCCTGCCGAAGGTCTCCTTCGTCGTCCCGGACCTCTGCGACGACATGCACGACTGCTCCGTCGGCACCGGCGACTCCTGGCTCCAGGCCAACCTCAACGGGTACGCGCAGTGGGCGAAGAGCCACAACAGCCTGCTCCTGCTCACCTTCGACGAGGACAACAAGCTGTCCGGCAACCGCATCCCGACCCTCGTCTACGGCGCCCACGTCGCCCCCGGCAGCAGCACCGCCACCACGTACAACCACTACGACGTGCTGCACACCCTGGAGGACCTGGCCGGGGTCAACGCCCACGCGGGCAACTCGGCCGGCGCCGCCGACATCACCGGAATCTGGAACTGACGCCCGTGTACGTCGCGGACTCCCGCAGCTCGAAGGCCCCCGCCGCCCCGACCGCCGCCGACGCGGCCCCCCTCGGGGCGGCCCCCGCGCCGGCCGCCGGTCGGGCGCGGCGGGG
>NZ_LFVW01000511.1:0-8417 GCF_001182915.1 Kitasatospora sp. MY 5-36 | reverse complement strand
CGCCGTCGCCCCCACCGCTCCCGCCGCTGCGGCCGCCGTCACCGGGGCGCTGCGCGTGTACAGCGCCGAGCACATCGACGCCGGCCGCGCCGCCGCGAGCCCCGAGGCCGCCGAGACCCTCGCCTGGGCCCGCGCCTTCCTCACCACCGCCCACCCCGACCTCGGCCGCAGCGGCCCGGTCTGCCCCTACACCCAGCCCTCGCTGCGCCGCGGCCTGTTCCACATCGCCGTCGCCGACACCTCCCCCGGCGGGGACCTGCCCGCGCTGGTGGCCGAACTGCGCGCCCACTACGACGCGTTGCTCGCCGACCTGGCGGAGGAGTCCGACCGGGAGCTGCTGACCGTCCTGCTGGTGCTGCCCCAGCTGGACCGCGAGGACTCCACCGTGCTGGACGAGCTCCAGCGCAAGGCCAAGGACGAGTTCGTCGAACAGGGCCTGATGATCGGCCAGTTCCACCCGGTCTGCGAGGAACCCGGCCTGTGGAACCACTCCTTCCGGCCGCTGCGCGCCCCCGTCCCGCTGCTCGCGGTGCGCAAACTGCTGGTCTTCGACCTGCCGTTCCTCACCGGCGACGAGACCCACCTGAACCACTACCTGGCCCGCTTCGCCCCCGAGGTCCCCGCCCGCATCCGCGCCCAGCTGGTCACCAGCGTCCGCGCCCGCCGGCAGGGCACCGCCGCCTGACCCCCTCCCCCCCTGCGCGCGCGGAGCCCGGCCGGCGCCCGGCTCCGCGCGCGCCCCACGGGAGGAAGCAACGTCCCCGTGGAACACGGCACCACGGCGCTGAGCGCGGCGGCCCTCCCGCACGAACTCCCCTAGGACGAACGGAAGTTCGGCCGCGACGGGACGACGGGCGCGGGCCACCCGACCACCGCGAACAGCCGCACCCCTGACCGGCCGGCCGGGGACGCCGGCCGGCCGGGGACGCGCGCAACCCGGCGCGCCGCCAAGCCCGTTCACCGACCAGGCCCCGCTGCCCGCCTGCGGCACACGGTACCGAGCCGCCCCCGCGCCCTCCGGGCGGAAGGGCCCCGGCTCCCGGCCCGCCGGGGCGGCGCACCAGGATGGGCCCATGGACGACCTCCTGCGCTTCCTGCGCGCACGCAACGAGGAAGACAACCACGCCTACGCCTACGTGGCGCACGTCTTCGGCCCCGAGGCGCTCCTCGACAGCCACCTGCCCATGCTCGACCTGGTCGACCAGCTGGCCCAGGAGGGCATCGCGATGAACCCTTCGGACCCCCGCGCCGCCGGCCTCGCGTACGCGCTGCGCGTCCTCGCGCAGTCCTACCACGACCACCCCGGCTACCGGGAGCAGTGGCGCCCCTGACCGGCCGGAGGCGGCCGGGAGCGGCCGGAGGCGGCCGGGAGCGGCCGGAGGCGGGGCCGACGGCGGCCGCCCGCCCGGGTTCGGTAGCCTCCGGGAATGGCCGCCTCCCCGCACCCCGTCCGGCTCACCACCCGGCTCGTCGACGGACTCGTCTGCGCCTACGCCCCGGCCGCCGGCGCCGTGGGCGTGCTGTCGCCCGCGGTGGCCTGCCGGCCGGTCCCCGGGGACGGGGTGGTCGCCCACGCCGTCGCCGCCGACCTGCGACACGCCTACTACACGACGCTCCACGCGGCCGTCTGCGTGACGGCCGACGGCACGCAGGTCTGGCGCACGCCCTTCGAACCGGCGGCGGACAACGCCCACGGCCACCTGCCCGACTGCGAACTGTCCCCGGACGGACGGGTGTTGTGGGTCTACCGGCCCGACGCCATGGCGGGCCGCGACCGGCCGGACCAGTGGGTCGCCGTGGACGCCGCGAGCGGGGCGGTCCTCGCCCGGGCCGACCTGGAGACGGTCGGGCACGGCGGTGTGCAGCTGGCGCACCCGGCGAGCGGCGGGATGCTCCTCAACGTGGGCGAGGGGCAGGACGGCACCGCCGTCTACCGCGCGTCGCTGGCCGGCGGCCGGCTGGAACTCCTCCGCTACCCGTGGGACGACCGCTGCCTCATCGACCTGTCCCCCGACGGGCACCGCTTCCTGACCGTCGACCACGCCCAGAGGGACCTCGCCGTCCACGCCTTCCCCGGCGGCGAGACGGTGTTCACCCTCACCGTCGACGACTTCGGCCACGACCCGGACACGGTCTTCCTGGAGTGGAGCGGCGGCCACCTCACCCCGGACACCCTCCTCGCCACCCTCGTCAGCGAGACCGAGGACGAGGAGGACTGGTTCCGCCACTACCGCGTCGACGCCCGCACCGGCCGCGTCCACGGCGAGTTCGACGCCCACGCGGCGGACCCGTACGACCTGCGGCCGCTCGGCGACGGCTCCTGGCTCACCACCGGCCCCGGCGGCCACCCGGTGCGCCGCACCGCCTCCTGACGCCCCGACCCGGTGCCGCCGGCCCGGTCAGGCCCTCGGCGACGACCCCAGGTCGGCGGGGACGAGGGAGTACAGGACGAGGTCGGTGCGGCCGTGGTGGGTGAAGCCGGCGTTGCGCAGCACGCCCTCCTCGCGCAGGCCCGCGTTCAGGGCGGTGCGGCGGGAGGCGGTGTTGGCGGTGGCGGCCTTGAGCTCCAGGCGCTCGAAGGCCTGCTCGGTGAGCAGCCAGTGCGCCAGGGCGCGGGTGGCTTCGGCGGCGATGCCCCGGCCGCGGGCCCAGGGTGCCACCCAGTAGCCGGCTTCGGAGCTGCGGGAGCGCCAGTCGGTCTTCTTCAGGCCGACGGTGGCGGCCAGGCGCCCGTTCGTACGCTCGGTGACGGCGAAGTGGATGCCGTCGCCGGTGGTGCGCAGGTCGTGGGCGGTGCGGGTGCACCAGGTGTGGGCGTCCTCGCGGGTGTAGGGGCGGGGCAGCGGCAGCCAGTGCTGGGTGAGGTCGTCGGCGCAGGCGGCGCGGGTGTCGTCGGTGTCGTCGGCGGTGAAGGGGCGCAGGGTCAGGCGCGGGGTGTGGAGCACCGTCTGGGGGAAGGCGTGGGTCATGGGGTCGTGTCGTTCCTTCCCGGTCAGGCGGCGGACAGGTGCAGGGTGAGGGGCGGGCCGGGGGTGGCGGGTGTCCAGCCGTTCGCCCGGGCGGTGCGGATGCCCGCGGCGACTTCGCGTGGCAGGACGAGGTCCGTCGCCACCGCCCCGGGGGTGCGGAGGGTGGGGCGGCCGGTGTCCACGACGAGTGTCGTTCCGGGGTGCGTGGCGTGCTCGGCGGCGTAGCCGAGGGTGGTGCCCTCGTAGTCGCAGCACCAGTGTTGGCGGGTCACGCGCCAGCGGTACTGCACGCCGTCGACGACGATGCGCCGCGCGCCCTTCCTCGCCAGTGCCACTGGTACCCCGCCCTCCGGCCGTCGGCTTGCTGGAAGGCAGTCTCCCGGGGCGGCGCCCCGCCTGTCACCGCGTTTTTCCGCAGGGTGGTGACGGCGTCGGCTAGCGCGCCAGGCGCCTGAGCAGGGCGGAGGCGGCGGCGATGCCGGCCACGGTGGCGAGGGCGAGGACGGCGAAGTCCAGGGGCAGGTGGGAGGGGATGCCGATGAGCAGGCCGCGCAGGGCGTCGACCTGGTAGCTGAGCGGGTTGGCCTTGCTGACGGCCTGGAGCCAGCCGGGCATCAGGTCGACGGGGTAGAGGGCGTTGGAGCCGAAGAACAGCGGCATGGTGATGGCCTGGCCGATGCCCATCAGGCGGTCGCGGGTGAGGACGATGCCGGCGATGGCCATCGACAGGCAGGAGAAGAACGCCGAGCCGAGCAGGACGACGGCCACGACGCCGAGCAGTCGCAGCGGGTTCCAGGTCATGGCGACGCCGAGGGCGGCGGCGATCAGTACGACCACGACGGCTTGCAGGAGTGCCTTCACCCCGGCGGCGAAGGCCTTGCCGGTGACGAGGGCGGCGCGCGGGGTGGGGGTGACGAGCAGTTTGGTGAGGACGCCGGAGTCCCGCTCCCAGATGATCATGATGCCGTAGAAGATTGCGATGAACATCGCGGACTGGGCGATGATGCCGGGCGCGAGGTAGTCCAGGTACGGGATGCCGCCGGTGGGGATGGCCTTGAGGCGGGTGAAGGTCTCGCCGAAGATCAGCAGCCACAGGGCGGGCTGGACGGCCCGGGTGTAGAGCTCGGTGCGGTCGTGGCGCAGCTTCTGCAGTTCGACGGCGCACATCGCGCCGATGCGGGCGGGCACCAGGCGCCAGCCGGTGCGGGCGCGCGGGGGCACCAGCAGCAGGGAGAGGTCGGGGCGGGGGGCGGGGGGTTCAGCCGACGCGGCCTGCGGTGCGGCGGGTACGGCGGACATCGCTGAAGTCTCCTTCGGTGGCGTCGGCCAGCTGCCGGCCGGCGAAGTGGCGGAAGACGTCGTCGAGGCTGGGCGCGGCCTGGGCCGGGTCGGTGCGCCGTACCTGGTCCTTGAGTTCGGCGGGTGTGCCGAGCGCGCGGACGCGGCCGCGGTCCATGAGGGCGATGCGGTCGCAGTGGCGGTCGGCCTCGTCCATGTAGTGGGTGGTGACCAGGACGGTCATGCCGGTGGCGGCGCGTACGGCGTCGACGCGTTCCCACACGCCGGTGCGGGCGATCGGGTCCAGGCCGATGGTGGGTTCGTCCAGGACGAGCAGGCGCGGGGCGCTGACCAGGGCCTGGGCGAGTTCGAGGCGGCGCACCATGCCGCCGGAGTAGGTGGCGGCCATGCGTTCGGCGGCCTCGGTGAGGTCGACGGCGGCCAGCGCCTGGTCGACGCGGGCGGCGCGTTCGCGGCGCGGGACGTCGAAGACGCGGGCGAACAGGGCGACGTTCTCGCGTCCGGTCAGCCCGGCGTCGGCGGACAGCTGCTGGGGGACGTAGCCGAGCAGGCGGCGCACCTGCATGGGGTGGCGGGTGGCGTCGTGGCCGAAGACGCGGACCATGCCGGCGCCGACGGGCAGCAGGGTGGTGATCGCGCGGATGGTGGTGGTCTTGCCGGCGCCGTTGGGGCCGAGCAGGCCGAACACCTCGCCGGTGCGGACGGTGAGGTCGATCCGGTCGACGGCCCGGGTGGCCTTCCCTCGGCCGTGGCGGAAGGTGTACTCCAGGCCCCGGCAGGCCACCGCGTCCGCGGCTTCCCTGGTGTCCCCGGCGTTCCCGGTGCCCCGGGTGTCCTCGGTGGTCATCGTTCCTCCTCCCCCGGCGGGGTGCGCAGGCCCTCGGCGACCTGCCGCAGGGCGGGCAGGGCGGCGGCCAGGGCCTCGCGCTCGCGCGGCGGCAGGCCGGCGACGATGTCGCCCATCAGCGCCCGGCGGCGCCGGCGCCAGGCCTCGATGCGTTCGACGGCCTCCGGGGTGGCGTGCAGGAGGGCGGCGCGCCGGTCGGCGGGGTCGCTCTCGCGGCGCAGCAGGTTCCGGGCGACGAGCTGGTTGACGAGGGTGGACACGGAGTTGCCGGCCAGGCACAGCTCCTCGGCGGCCTCGGAGACGCGCAGTCCGGGGCTGTCCATCACCAGGCGCAGCAGTTCGACCTGGGCGCCGCGCAGGCGGGGTTCGTCCGTCGCCTGCCGCAGGCGGCGGCGGACCAGGCGCTGGATGCCGACGAGGAGGGTGGAGAACTCGTCCGCCAGCGCGACGTCGAGCGTTTCGGGCCCTGTCGCGGTCATACCCTCATTTTAGCTCTCAGTAAGAGCTATCCGTCGAGAGCGCGGAGCCCCCTCCGCCCGCACGCCCCATCCACGGGCCGCGCGCCCCGTCTACTGGCTGCGCGCCCCCTGGCCCGCCCCTTTCGGCGGGCCGCCCGCGCGCGGGAAGTCGGCCCCGCCGACTTCCCGCTCCACCGGCCGGCGGGAGGTGACCGTCCGTCACCGGGGAGATCCGATGGAGGTGTTGCGACCCCGCCGGGAGGGTGTCGTACGGCGCTGGCATGCTGATCGGATCACAACGGTTGTCGCCGGGATGGGGGGCAGATGTCGGACAGGGTCATGCCGATGCGCACGGCACCGCGCTTGGGCACGGTCAACGGGTTCGGGCGGACGATGCTGGGCAAGACGCGGCCGGACGCCCAGGGGGCCTGCTTCGCCACCCACTGGTTCACCATGCTGATGCTGCCGATCCGGCCGCTGGGACGCTACTACGTCAAGGAGGGCGAGACGGTCGACGTCTCCGGGCGGCACGGCTCCTCGACGAGCACCACGCAGTACGTGTTCCTGGGCCGGGCCGAACTGCGCATGAGCGAGGTGATCCGCACCTACCTGTTCTGCTGGCTGGTGGCGCCCCTCGTCATCGCCGGTCCCGTGACGCTCTTCGGGATCAACAGCGACGCGTTCAGCCACGCGCACCCGATCCTCTTCATCGTGCTGCTGCTCGCGATCCCGATCGTCTGCATGATCGCGCTGGCGTGGATGCTGGTGCTCAACGAGAAGTTCCTGGCACCGGCGCGGATACCGCAGTGGGTCGAGGCCCGGCCGGCGAACCGGCGGGACTGAACAGACGGGGCCACCCCGCTCAAGGCAGCCCGGGTGGCCCTGGACAGGCCCGGAGGACCGGGGCAGGATCCGGGCATGCCGTCCGACGAGCCGTTGTCCGAGGAAGAACTGTCCGCGATCGAGCGGCGCGCCGGCGCCGCGACACCGGGGCCGTGGGTCGCCCGGCTGGAGACCCGCCAGGGGATCGGCGGCGCGAGCTTCGTCCAACTGCGCCCCGACGCGCCGCGGGACGACGAGTTCCACCTGACCCGGACCACCGACGGCCGCACCCGGACGGGACCGGACCCCGCGACGGACGCGGACCTCGACTTCATCGCCGCCGCCCGCCAGGACGTGCCACGACTGATCGCCGAGGTCAGACGGCTACGGGAAGCCCTGGAGCGGGCACAGCCGGCCGGCTGACGGCCGCACGGAGCAGCCGCCCCGGGGAACCGGGGAGCCGCCGGGAGTGGAAAGTCGGCCCCGCCGACTTCCCACTCCCCCACGGCGGCGGCCCCTGGCAGGCCGGGCCTGCGCGTACGGGCTCCGGGGCGGTTGTCGGTGCCGGGTGGCAGGCTGCGCCCATGAGTTACGACCTTGCGGTCTGGGAGGGCGAGCGCCCCGCGGACGACGCCGCGGCGGGCCGGTGCTTCGACGACCTGTACGAGCGGTACCTCGGCACGGACGAGGAGAACCTTCCGCCGACCGAGCGGATCGCGGCCTTCGTGGCCGCGCTGCTGGAGCGGTGGCCCGACCTCGCCGAGGACGAGGACGACACCTCGCCGTGGTCGACCGGCCCGCTGATCGGGGAGGCGAGCGGCCCGCTGATCTACTTCCCGATCCGCTGGAGCATGGTGGAGGAGGCCTGCGTCCACATCGCGAAGGTGGCGTCCTCGCTGGGCCTCACCTGCTTCGACCCGCAGTCGCAGTGCCTCTGGCCCTGACCCCCGCACGGCAGGCGGGCGACGGCTGACGGCTGCCACCGCGGAGCCCGGGGAGTGGGACGTCGGCCCCGCCGACTTCCCACTCCCCCACCAGCGGCCGGGCGCGTGGAAAACCGCAGGACACCGCGGGAAATCACGACAGAAGGTGTCGGGTTTCGCGGGGACAGTAGGGGGCGCCGGTCGGTGTCGTGGTGGCACGGGCCGGGACGACGGACAGACAAGGACCCCCCATGCGCGAAACACCCGACGAGCTCCACCGGCTCCAGGCCCTCCTCGACGCCTCGCTCGCCCGCTCCACCGCGCACCTGCGGTCGATCATCAACAGCGAGCGCTCGCTCACCGCCGACCAGCTCACCGGTGTGCTCACCGGCATGTGCACGCTCGCGCTGTCCACGGTGACGGCGAAGGGCGAGCCGCGGATCAGCGGCGTGGACGGGCACTTCCTGCACGGCATGTGGCACTTCGGCACCGCGCGTGGCGCCGCCAAGGCCCGGCACCTCGCCGCCCGGCCCGCCGTCAGCGCCGCGCACCTGCGCGGGGAGGACCTGGGCGTGTTCACCCACGGCACCGCGGAGGTCCTCAACCCGCACGGCGGCGAGCCGGCCGCCGACTGGCCGGAACTGCTCGCGTACTTCCGGGACTTCTACGGCCACGACGCCTTCGACTGGGACAACGACGTCGTCTACTACCGGCTGCACCCGCAGTGGATGACCGCGTTCGCCCCCGACCCCGCCAAGCTCGACGCAGCCGCCGACGAGGCCTGACCCCGCCCGCACCGGGCCCGCCCGCACCGGGCCCGGCGACAATGGTGCCGGGCCACCGCACACACGGGCGGGCCCACCAGGCGACACCAGGCAGGCGACGGAAGGGGCGACGTGCGGGCGAGCCGGGCCATCGCGCTGCTGCTGCTCCTGCAGAGCCGGCGGACGATGACCGCCACGGAGCTCTCGGCCGAGCTGGAGGTCTCCGAGCGCACCGTGCAGCGCGACGTCGCCGCGCTGGTGGAGGCCGGGGTGCCGGTGTACGCGGAGCGCGGCCGCGGCGGCGGCTACCGGCTCGTCGACGGCTACCGCACCCG
>NZ_LFVW01000510.1:0-8432 GCF_001182915.1 Kitasatospora sp. MY 5-36 | reverse complement strand
CCCGGGCGTGCCGCGCCGCCGCCCGGCCGACCAGCCGGACGGCGGAACCGGGCCCGTCCCGTCACCCACCGCGACCGGCGACGGCTCCGGGAGGCGCCGGTCCGGGTCGGCGCGGATACTGGCCGCACCGAGACCTCCGGGGGCTGGGGCCGCACCGGAACCGAGGAGCACGCCGTGACCGGACCCGTCGTCGTCGGATTCGACGGCTCACCCGAGAGCCTGGCCGCCGCCGCCTGGGCCGCCCACGAGGCGCAGCGCCGCGGCCTGCGCCTGGACGTCCTCCAGGCCTGGCCCCGGCCGAAGCAGATCGCCCCCGGGAGCAGGCCCGGCGACCACTCCGCACTGGCACGACTCGCCGAGAGCGAGCGCGAGTTGCGCACCCTCGCGCCGGAGGTCGAGGTCACCGCCGGCTCCGTGGCCGGCGATCCCGTCGAGGCGCTGGAGGCCGCCGCGCACGGGGCCGCCCTGCTGGTGCTCGGCTCGCGCGGGCTGGGCACCCTGCGCGGCTTCCTGGTCGGCTCGGTGAGCCAGGAGGTGCTGCGCCGGGCGGACTGCCCGGTGGTGCTGATCCGGGCCGGCGGGGACGAACCGGACGGCGCGGTGACGGTCGGCCTCGACCTGGCGCACCCGGCGGACGAGGTGCTGGCCTTCGCCTTCGAGGCCGCCGCGCTCCGTTCGGCGCCGCTGCGCGTGGTGCACGTCTGGTCCCCGCCGGCCGGCAGCGAGTACATGTCCTACGGGGCGATCGGCGGGCTGGAGGGTGAGGTCTCGGCCGTCGAGCACGACGGCCTCGCCCGGGCCCTGGAGCCCTGGCAGGCCCGGCACCCCGAGGTGACGGTGAGCACCGACCTGATCCGCGGCAAGGCCGCCGTCGAGCTGGTGGACGCCGCCGCGACGGCCCGGCTGCTGGTCGTCGGCCGCCGCATCCGGCGGATGCCGCTGCGCCACCACCACCTCGGCCCGGTGGCGCACGCCGCGATCCACCACGTGCACTGCCCGGTCGCCGTCGTCCCGTACGGCTGACCGCGGTCCTCCCGTACGGCCGACGGCAGCCGGGTAGGCCGACCGGGTGGCCGGGCGCGCTACAGTCCGGTCCATGAGTGAGTCCACCGCCCCGCCGTTCGGGAACTTCGCCACCGCCGTACCGGCCCTGGAGCTCGGCGCGGAGCTCGCCGCGCCCGTCGCCGACGCGCTGAAGAACTGGGACGCGCCCGGAGCGGCCGCCTCGGTGCTCTACGTGGACAGCGACCCGGAGCAGGCGGACACCGCCGTGTTCTGCGCGGCCTACGACGTGCCGCCGGAGCTCTCCGCGAACTGCGTGGTGGTCGCCGCCAAGCGCGCCGGGGAGGTGACCCTGGCCGGGTGCCTGGCCCTGGCCACCACCCGGGTGGACGTCAACAAGGCGGTGCGCACCCACCTGGGGGCGCGCAAGGCGTCCTTCGCGCCGATGGACACCGCGGTCGAGCTGACCGGCATGGAGTACGGCGGCATCACCCCCGTCGGCCTGCCCGGCGGCTGGCCGCTGCTGATCGACGAGGCGGTGGCCGCGGCCCCGTACGTCCTGGTCGGCAGCGGCCGGCGCCGGGGCAAGCTCATCCTGCCCGGCTGGGCCCTGGCGGAGCTGCCGGGCGCCCTGGTGCTGCCGGGCCTGGCCGGCTGACCGGCCCGCCGGCGTCAGCGCCCCCGGGGGGCGAGGCCGACCGGGCAGACCACCGGGGTGCCGTGCACCGGGTCGGTGAGGATCACGCTCTCCACCCCGTACAGCTCGCGCACCAGCTCCGGGGTGACGATGTCGCGCGGCGCGCCCTGGGCGGCCACCCGGCCGTCGCGCATGGCCACCATGTGGTCGGCGTAGCGGCAGGCGGTGGTCAGGTCGTGCAGGACGAGGACGACGGTGCGGCCGCGCTCGGCCGTCAGGCCGCGCACCATCTCCAGCACCTCCAGCGCGTGGCCCATGTCCAGCGCCGAGGTCGGCTCGTCCAGCATCAGGATGTCGGTGTCCTGGGCGACGGCCATGGCGATCCAGGCGCGCTGGCGCTGGCCGCCGGAGAGGGTGTCCAGCGGGCGGTCGGCCAGCTCGTGCAGGTCGGCGGCGGCGAGCGCGTGCTCGACCGCCTCGGCGTCGGCGGCGGACCACTGCCGCAGCAGGCCCTGGTGCGGCTGGCGGCCGTAGCGGACCAGGTCGCGGACGGTCAGCCCGTCCGGGGCGGTGGCGGACTGCGGCAGCAGGCCGATGATCCGGGCGATGGCGCGGGTGGACAGCGAGGTCAGCGGCTTGCCGTCGAGCAGCACGGCGCCGGAGCGCGGGGCGATGGTCCGGGCGAGGCCGCCGAGCAGGGTGGACTTGCCGCAGCCGTTCGGGCCGACGATGACGGTGACCTGGCGCTGCGGCAGTTCGAGGTCGAGCTCGCGCACCACGATGGTGCGGTCGTGGCCGAGGCTGAGCGCGCTGGTCGCCAGCCGGGGCGCTCCGACGGCGGCCGTCACGGTCCCGGAGGATTCAGCGGTCGCGGGGCGGGCGGTCATGCGGTCCTCCGGGGACGGGTGGTGAGCAGCAGCCAGAGCAGGTACGGGCCGCCCACGACGGCGGTGACCAGGCCGGCCGGCACCTCCAGCGGCGACAGGAGGGTGCGGCCGATCAGGTCGGCGAGCAGGGTGAAGGCGGCTCCGGCGACGGCCGAGGTGAGCACCGGCACGCAGCGCGGTCCGGCGATCCGGCGGGCGGCCTCGGGCGCGGCGAGCGCGATCATGCCGAGCGGTCCGGCGACGGCCACCGCCAGGCCCGCGCAGACCACGGAGACCAGCAGGACGCCGACCCGCAGGCCGCGCACCCGGACGCCCAGCCCGGTGGCGACGGCGTCGGAGAAGCGCAGCAGCGACAGCCGGCGGCCGAGCAGCACGGCGGCGGGCAGGCAGGCCAGCAGGCCGAGTTCGAGGTAGCCGACGGCGTCGGCGTCGCGGCTGTTGAGGGTGCCGACCGTCCAGGCGTAGGCGGCGTTGGCGGAGTCGATGGCGGCGCGGGAGAGCATCAGGTTGGTCACCGCGCCGAAGACCGCGCCGATGCCGAGGCCGACGACCAGGAAGCGGTAGCCGTTGCGGCCGGCCCCGCCGCCGAGGGCGAAGGCGAGCGAGGCGGCGGTGGCGGCGCCCGCCAGGGCGGCGGCGGAGGGCAGCAGCTGGGTGGCGACGCCGGTGACGGAGGCGACCGCGAAGGCGGTGGCGCCCTCGTTGAAACCGACGGTGTCCGGGGTGGCCAGCCGGTTCTGGGCGAGGGTCTGCATCAGGCAGCCGGCGACGCCGAGGGCGGCGCCGACGGCCAGTGCGGCCTCGACGCGGGGCAGCCGCAGCTTCTCCACCAGCAGCACGTCGCGCGCGGTGCCGTCGCCGAAGGCCGCGCGCAGGGCGGTCACCGGGTCGAGGTTCGTCTCGCCGACGGCCAGGCAGACGGCGGTCACCGCGACCACGGCGAGCAGCAGGACGGTGCAGCCGAGCAGCGGCCGGACCGGGACGAGCACCGAGCGGCCGCCCAGGGCGAGCAGCCGGGTGCCGGGCGGCACGGGCGGCGCCGGCCGCCGGGTCGCGGCCGAGGGGCCGTCGGGTTCCACGGCGTTCTCTGCGTCGTTCTCTGCGGTGGTCTTCACAGGGGCCTTCACGGGGGCCTTCACAGCGCGGGCATTCGGTGCGAGCGGACGACGGCGACCAGCACGGGGGCGCCGCACAGGGCGGTCATCACGCCGAGCGGCATCTCGTACGGGCGGGCGACCAGCCGGGAGGCCACGTCGGCGAGCAGCACGACGGCCGGCCCGAGCAGGGCGGAGACGACGAGCAGCCGGCGCAGGTCCGGGCCGACCAGGGCCCGGGCGGCGAAGGGCACCACCAGGCCGACGAAGGAGACCGGTCCGGCGATCGCGGTGGCGGCGCCGACCAGCAGGGCGACGGCGGTCACCGCGAGGGCGCGGGCCCGGCGGGGCTTGTGGCCGAGGCCGGTGGCGACGTCGTCGCCGAGGCTGAGCGCGGTCAGCGCCGGGCCGGAGAGCAGCGCCAGCACCAGGCCGAGCAGCAGGACCGGCAGTACCGCGAGCAGTTGGTCGGTGCCGCGGCCGGCGACCGAGCCGATGGTCCAGAACCGGATCTCGTCGGCGGCCCGGGCGTCGGAGAGCAGCAGCACGGAGGAGCCGGCGTTCATCAGCCCGCTCAGCGCCGCGCCGGCGAGCACCAGCCGGACGGGGTCGTCGCCGGTGCCGCGCAGCCGGGCCGCGCCGAGTGCCAGCAGGCAGCCGGCGCCGGCGCCCAGTACGGCGACGTACGGGCCGACGCTGGCGGCGCTGGCGCCGAGCACGATCGCGATCACGACGGCGAAGGAGGCGCCGGTGCTGACCCCGAGCAGGCCGGGCTCGGCCAGCGGGTTGCGGGCGGCTGCCTGGAGGACGGTGCCGGCCACGCCGAGCGCGAGTCCCACCGCGAGGGCCACCGCGGTGCGCGGGGCGCGCAGGTGGAACACGGTGAACCGGGAGTCGGAGTCGCCGTCACCGAGCAGGGTGGAGAGCGCCCGTGACGGTCCCACGTCGCCCGCGCCGAGCAGCAGGCTCGCCAGTACGGCGAGCAGCAGTATCGCGCCGGCGGGCAGCAGTCCGCGCAGCAGGAGTGATCGGAATGTCACACCGGGCCTCCCCGTCAGGGCCTTACGTATGGTTAGGCTAACCTCAGAAAAACGGTTCGCCCGTAAACTACCATTTCTCGGAGAACACCCATGCTTGGCACCCGCTTTACCAAGACCCTGCTCGGCGCGGCCGTGGTCGGCGCCCTCTCCCTGGGCCTGACCGCGTGCGGCTCCTCGGGGTCCGGCGGGTCCGCGGGTGACTCCGGCTCCTCGTCCACCGCCGCCGCGAAGGGCGGCAAGCGCAGCATCGACACCGCCTTCGGCGCCGTGGAGGTCCCGGCCGAGGCCAAGCGGGTCATCGCCCTCGGCGACACCTCGCTGGACACCGCCCTCGCGCTCGGCGTCACCCCGGTGGGCACCAGCTCCAGCCGCGGCGGCACCACCGCCCCCGCCTACCTGAAGGCCGACGGCATCCCGCTGGTCGCCACGGTCAAGGAGCCCAACCTCGAGGCGATCCTGAAGGCCACCCCGGACCTCATCCTGGCCTCCTCCGGCATCGAGAAGTCCCAGTACGACAAGCTCTCGGCGGTCGCCCCGACCATCGTCCCCAAGGCCGGCGACTGGCGCGAGGTGCTCGCCGTGTACGGCGACGCGCTCGGCCACAAGGCCGACCTGGCCGCCAAGCTGGACGCCCTGGACAAGCGCGCCGCCAAGGCCGGCGAGGGCAAGAGCGGCAGCGCCGTGGTGATGCGCTGGATGCCCAACGGGCCGATCGTGATGAACACCACCAACATGCCCGGCGACCTGCTGAAGAAGGCCGGCGCCGGCACCATGCCGATCGCCGACGGCCTGGGCGCCCAGCCCCACTCGGACCCGCTGTCCCTGGAGAACCTCAACAAGGCCGACGCCGACCGGGTGTTCGTCGCCACCCTGAACGCCGAGGGCGAGAAGGCCCTGGAGACCGCCCGCAAGCAGGAGGCCTTCACCCGCCTCAAGGCCGTCGGCACCAACCAGCTCATGGGCGTCGACGGCCAGGTGTGGAGCAGCAGCTCCGGCCCGATCGCGGCGGAGAAGGTCGTCGAGGACATCGAGAAGGCCTTCGGCGCGAAGTAACCGCGCCCGCCAGGGAATTCCCCCCCCCGGAGTTCTGAAGGGCCGTCACCGGAGCGGATCCGGTGACGGCCCTTCCGCCGCGGGCTCGGCACCTCCGAACGGGTCGGCAGGGGCGGCTCAGCCCAGCAGCTTCGCCACCACCCGGTCGAGCACGCGGATGTCCTCCGGCGGCAGCGCGAGCAGCGCGTCCGGCGGGGTGCTGAGGATCCCGGTGGCGATCGCGGCCTTCGCCTCACCCTCCTCGGTGAGGTGGACCAGCTTGGAGCGCCGGTCGACCGGGTTGGTGATGCGCTCGGCGAGGCCGCGCCGCACCAGGTCGTCCACGATGACGCTGGTGTACGGCGGGTCCGCGCCCAGCCGCTCGGCCAGCTCCCGCAGGGTGATCGGGCCGGCGACGAGCCGGCGCAGCGCCCTGACCCGGCTGAAGCTCATGTCGAGGGCTTCGGCGACGCTCTTGCGGCGGTCGTAGCGTTCCAGCACGAGGGCGTTCATCCCCTGCCAGACCCGGGCCGCCGCTCCGGCCTCGCTCCCGCTCCCCTCCGGGTGCCCGCCGCTGTCCAGGCGCTCCATCAGGCGTCCACCATCCCCTTCGTCCGCTCGGCTTCCTCGGCCGCCTCCTCGGCGGCGAGCCGCTGCGCCGCGCGTTCGGCCGTCGCCCGGGCCCAGCGGCCGGAAGTGAGCGTACCGGCGCTGCGATCAATCTCGCTCGCATCGACGCCCACCTCACCGAAACACCACGAGCCCGCACCCGCACCAGCCACTTCGCAGTACTCGGCCCCGCCGAGCTGATGCTCAGCGGGGCCGAGTAACGCCACCCCGAATTAACCAACAGCGTCAGTCCCTCCCGGCGGGGCGCGGCCGTTCGGGCCCGCGGTCAGGCCTTCTTCACCACGCTGGACTTGAGCTGCATCGCACCGAAACCCTCGACGCGGCAGTCGATGTCGTGTCCGTCGACGCCGTCCACCAGGCGGATGTTGCGCACCTTGGTGCCGGCCTTGATGCCGGAGACGCTGCCCTTGACCTTGAGCGCCTTGACCACCGTCACAGTGTCGCCGTCGCTCAGCACGTTGCCGACGGCGTCCTTGATCACGCGCTCGCCGGCCGACGCTCCGGCCTCGTCGGCCCCGCCGGGCACCCACTCGTGGCCGCACTCGGGGCAGACCATGAGGGCGTTCATCTCATAGGTGTACTCGCTGGAGCACTGCGGACACGGGGGAAGGTTGTCGCTCATGGGATCAGGATATCCAGGCCGTACGGATCCGGTCCGCGCGGCGATCGGCGAGGTCAGCGGGGGTTGCGCGCGGAGCGGCCGACAGCGGCGCGGACCGCCCGGCCGCCTGCGTTCCGCAGCCTCAGCCCGCGGTGAGCGCGAGCCGGATCCAGCGCTCGGACTCCGCGACCGCCGCCCCCACGTCGAAGGCCTCCGGCGCGGCCGCGGCCTGCACCACCAGCCCCTTGAGCAGCCCGACGAAGGCGGGCGCGAAGGCCGCCGGGTCCACACCGGGACGCACCTCCCCGTCCCGCTGCCCCTGCCCGACCACCTCGGCCGTCCACGCCCGGGTCCGGGCGTCCAGCTCCGCCACCGCGCCGGTCAGCTCCGAGGCCCCGGCGAGCGCCTCGGCCCCCAGCACCACGAAGGCCCGGCCCAGGTCGGTCGGGTTGCGGACGCCCTCCAGGCAGCCGCGCGCGAACCCGCACAGCTCCTCGGCGGCCCCCGCCCCGCTGCGCGCCGGTGCGGCCGACGCCATCGCCTCGGCCAGCGCCGCCTCCTGGAGCCGCGCCAGCAGCGCGGCCTTGGAGCCGAAGTAGTGGGTGGCCAGGCCCCGACTGAAGCCCGCCTCCTCGCCCACCCTGGCCAGCGTGACCCCGGTGCTGCCGTGCTCGGCGATCAGCCGGGCGGCGGCGGCGATCAGCGCGGACTCGGCCCGGGCGCGCCGCTCGGCCTGGGTGCGGCGCGCCGGCGCCTCCCGGAGCGCCCCGGCCCCACCGGTTCGGTCCTCATCGTGCGTAGACATGCCACCATGCTAGTGTGAACTTGCTTGTTGAATAACAAGTAACTTCCGGAGCGGCGGGCACTCCCCCGACCCGCCGCCCCCGTGAGAAGGGAAGTCCCGATGACCGCCACGATGCTCGCCGGCCGGCTCGACGTCGCGAAGGGCGCCTTCGCCGTGGAGGAGGTGCCCGTCCCGGCCCCCGGCCCGGGCGAGGTGCTGATCAAGGTGGAGGCCGCCGGCGTCTGCCTCTCCGACGTCCACCTGATCGAGGGCATGCTCAAGCCGCTCTACCTCAAGGGCGACAAGGTCACCCTCGGCCACGAGGTCGCGGGCACCGTGCACACCCTCGGCGAGGGCGTGACCGGTACGGCCGTCGGCGACCGGGTGCTGCTGCAGGCCGGCGAGACCCGCGACGGCGTCGTGCACACCCGCGGCGTGGACTACGACGGCGGCTGGGCCGAGTACGCCCTCGCCACCGCCACCACCCTGGTGCCGATACCGGACGAACTCCCCTTCGAGCAGGCCTGCTTCATCCCCGACGCGGTCTCCACCCCCTGGGCCGCGATCACCGCCACCGGCGCCGTACGCCCGGCCGAGGCGGTCGGCGTCTGGGGCGTCGGCGGCCTCGGCGCCCACGGCGTGCAGCTGCTGCGGGCGATCGGCGCCTTCCCGATCGTCGCCGTCGACCCGCTGCCGGCCGCCCGCGAGCGCGCCCTGGCCTTCGG
>NZ_LFVW01000509.1:0-8433 GCF_001182915.1 Kitasatospora sp. MY 5-36 | reverse complement strand
TGGCGCTCGGCGACCGCCCGGCTGGGCACCGGCCGCCCGGCCCCGGCCGGAGGCTGGGGGAGGGTGCCCGAGCAGGGCGGAGCCCCGGCCGCCGAGGTGATCGTCGCCGACCCCGGGCGCACCCTGCTGGGCCCGCTGTTCGGCCCGGCCCGGCACGGCTTCGGCGTCGACCGGCTCTACCACGCGCTGTTCGTCCGCCCGGTGGGCGCCGCCGCGAAGCTGGTCCGCTTCCTCGACCGCGAGGTCGTCGAGACCTACGTGCGCGGCAGCGGAGCGGGCGCCAACCTGCTCGGCCGGGCCGTCCGGCTCGCGCAGACCGGCAACGCGCAGACGTACCTCAGCGCCCTGCTGGCCGGCGTCGTCCTGCTGGCCGTCCTGGTGGCGGTGTAGCCGGTGCTGCTGTCCTCCACCTCCGCCACCTCGACCGCTGCTGGGAGCCCCCGATGAACGCAGTCCTCATCGCCCTCCTGCTGCTGCCGCTGCTCGGCGCCGCACTCACCCTGGCGCCGGTGTTCGGGCCGGACCGGGCCGTGGCCGACCGGCGGGCACTGCGGCTGAACACCGTCGTCACCGGCGCGGTGCTCCTGCTCGCCGTCGCCCTCGCGGCTGGCTTCGACCACGACGAACCCGCCCGGATGCAGGCCACCACGGACGTGTCCTGGATCCCGGCCCTGCACGTGCGCCTCCACCTCGGCGTGGACGGCGTCTCGCTGCCGCTGGTCGTGCTGACCGCGCTGCTCACCTTCCTCTGCGCGCTGTACTCGGAGAAGCGGCTGCCGGACGGGGAGACCGTGCCCTCGGCGCAGGCCTTCGTCGGGCTGTTCCTCCTGCTCGAGGTCGGCATGCTCGCCACCTTCGCGGTCCTGGACCTCCTGCTCTTCTTCCTGGCCTTCGAGATCGTGCTGATCCCGATGTACTTCCTGATCGCCCGCTGGGGGAGCGGCGCGAAGGTGCCGTCCGCCAACCGCTTCATCCTCTACACGCTGCTCGGCTCGGCCGTGATGCTGCTCGGCTTCCTGCTGATCGGCAGCAAGGCCGGCACCTTCGACATGCAGGCCCTGGCCGCCGCGCACGGCAGCGGCCTGAGCCACACCACCCAGGTGATCGCCGCGCTGGCGATCCTGGTCGGGCTCGCGGTCAAGGCCCCCGCCTGGCCGCTGCACAGCTGGCTCCCCGACGCGCACACCGCCGCCCCGACGGTGGGCTCGGTGCTGCTCGCCGGCGTGCTGCTGAAGATGGGCACCTACGGCCTGGTCCGCGTCCTCCTCCCGGTCGTGCCGGACGGCGCCGCCACCCTGGCCCCCTACCTGGGAGCCTTCGCGGCCGTCGGCATCGTCTACGGCTCACTGGCCTGCCTGGCGCTGGCCCGCCCCGGCGCCAAGGGCGACCTCAAGCGCCTGATCGCGTACTCCTCCGTCGGCCACATGGGCTTCGTGCTGCTCGGCATCGCCTCCCTCACCCCGGTGGGCGTCAACGGCGCGCTGTTCGCCAACATCGCCCACGGCCTGATCACCGGCCTGCTGTTCTTCGTCGTCGGCGCGCTCAAGGACCGCTACGGCACGGCCGACCTCGACACCCTGGCCGGCACCACCGGCGCCGCCCTGTACGGCCGGGCCCCGCGGCTCGGCGTACTGCTCGCCTTCGCCGCCGTCGCCAGCCTCGGGCTGCCCGGCCTGGCCGGCTTCTGGGGCGAGCTGCTCGCCATGTTCGGCGCGTTCGACCCGGCCGCCGGCCTGTCGCGCCCCGCGTTCGTCACCTACATGGTCCTGGCCGGCCTCGGCACCCTCCTCACCGCCGCGTACCTCCTGATCGTGGTCAAGCGCGTCTGCATGGGCGACCCCGAGCAGCCCGCCCCGGTGGCCGAGCTCGCCGACCTGCGCCCGTACGAGGCCGTCAGCTGGACGCCGCTGGCCGCGCTCACCCTGCTCGCCGGACTCTGGCCCGCGCTGCTGCTCGGCCTCTCCGACCCCGCCGTCAAGCACCTCCTCGGGGGTGGCTGACCGTGCTCGCAGCCCAGACCGCCGCACTCGGACCTCACTCCACGGGGCAGCACACTGTGACCTCCCTCGCCGTAGCCAACCCGGGCAGCCTGATCCAGTCCGTGGACTGGGTGGCGATCGCGCCCCCGCTGATCGCCGCCGTGGCCGCCCTCGCCGTGCTGCTCACGGACCTGTTCCTGCCCGAGCGGCACAAGAAGTGGCTCGGCAGCCTCACCGCGGCCGGACTCGCCCTCGCCCTCATCGCGCTCCTTCCCCTCACCGGATCGTCACCCCGCGCCACCTTCTGCGTGCAGAACGTAGCAGGAGGGTCCGACAACGGCGGCTGCTCGTACGTCGCCGACCACTTCGCCCTGGTGTTCCAGCTGCTCGCCCTCGGCGGCGCGCTGATCGCGGCCCTGCTGTCGACGCACACCGTGGAGGACGAGAAGCTGCCGCGCGGCGAGTACTGGTTCCTGCTGCTCTCCAGCGCCACCGGCGCCGCCCTGCTGCCCGCCTCCCGGGACCTCGCCACCATGGTGATCGCCCTGGAGGTCGCCTCGCTGCCCGCCTTCGCCCTGGTCGCGCTGCGCCGGGACGGCCGGGGCGCCGAGGCCGCGTTCAAGTTCTTCGTCTCCTCGGTGACCGCGACCGCCGTGATGCTGCTCGGCGTCGGCTTCGTCTACGCGGCGAGCGGCAGCCTGCACCTCGGCGCCGTCGCCCAGGGCCTGGAGCACGCCCCCGGACAGCTCAGGCCGCTGGCCGAGGCGGGCGCGGTGCTGACCCTGGTCGGCTTCGCCTTCAAGGTCGCCGCCGTCCCGTTCCACTTCTGGGTGCCCGACACCTACACCGGCGCCCCGCTGCCGGTGGCCGGCTACCTCTCGGTGGTCGGCAAGGCGGCCGGCCTGTCCGGGCTCGCGCTCGCCACCACCGTCGCCTTCCGCCCGTACGCCCACACCTGGGGCCTGGTGCTCGCGG
The DNA here is from genome assembly GCF_001182915.1 of Kitasatospora sp. MY 5-36. Classification (NCBI taxonomy): domain Bacteria; kingdom Bacillati; phylum Actinomycetota; class Actinomycetes; order Kitasatosporales; family Streptomycetaceae; genus Kitasatospora; species Kitasatospora sp. MY 5-36. The sequence goes on along the minus strand of NZ_LFVW01000509.1, from coordinate 5,479 downwards.
TGCTGGCCGCCGTCACCATGACCGTCGGCAACGTCGGCGCGCTGCGGCAGCGCTTCGACACCCGGTACAGCGCGGTGCGGCTGCTCGCCTGGTCCTCGGTCGGCCAGGCCGGGTACCTGCTGGTGCCGCTCGCCGCGGCCGGCTACGCGCCCACCGGCGTCGACCCGCTCGGCGCCACCGCCGCGTACGCGCTGATCTACGGCGTGGTGAACCTCGGCGCCTTCGGGGTGGTCGCCGCTGTCGGCCGCCGGGCCGGGACCAGTGTGGACGACTTCCGCGGCCTGTTCGTCCGCAACCGCTGGACGGCGCTGGCGCTCGCCTTCTTCCTGCTCTGCCTGGCCGGGCTGCCGCCGGGCGTGGTCGGCCTGTTCGGCAAGGTCGTGGTGTTCCGCGCGGCGGTCGACGCCGGGCTGGGCTGGCTCGCCGTGGTGATGGCCGTCAACGTGGTCGTCGCCCTGTACTACTACCTGCTCTGGACGGCCCGGCTGTTCGCCCCGGCGGGCGACGCGCCCCTCGACGCGGCCGCCGCCGGGCACCGCCTGCCGGTGAGCCTCACCGCGACGCTGGGGCTCACCGCCTCCGCCGCCGTGGTCCTCTCGGTGGCGCCGCAGCTGGTCCTCCAGGTGGCGGGCGGCTCGCTGTTCTGAGCCCGGGCCGGGCCGGGCCGTGGTTCCGGGCCCGGGTCGGGCCGATCCGGGGGTGAGGCCGGGCCGCTCCGCCGTGACGGCCCGGTGACGGTGCGGTGGTACCGGGGGTGCGGCCCGGCGGTGTCACGTCGGTCACAAGGGAACAAGGTCCCCGGCCCCACCCGTTGACCGGGCAAGAGGGACGAGGCAGAAAGGGCTTCCCCACCGCACCATTGGAGGGCCTGACGTGCACAGCCGGCACAACGGACTGAGGACCGCCGTCCTGCTCGGAGGCCTCTCCGCGCTGATCCTGGTGATCGGCGGCCTCTTCGGCCGCACCGGCTTCGTGATCGCCCTGCTGGTCGCCCTCGGGACCAACGCCTACGCCTACTGGAACAGCGACAAGCTCGCGCTGCGGGCCATGCGGGCCCGGCCGGTCAGCGAGTTCGAGGCACCCGGGCTGTACCGGATCGTCCGCGAGCTCTCCACCTCCGCCCGCCAGCCGATGCCCCGCCTCTACATCTCCCCGACCCCGGCCCCGAACGCCTTCGCCACCGGCCGCAACCCGCGCAACGCGGCGGTCTGCTGCACCGAGGGCATCCTGGGGATCCTGGACGAACGCGAGCTGCGGGGCGTGCTCGGGCACGAGCTGAGCCACGTCTACAACCGGGACATCCTGATCTCCTCGGTGGCCGGGGCGCTCGCCTCGGTGGTGATGTTCCTGGTGAACTTCGCCTGGCTGGTGCCGTTCGGGCGCAGCGACGACGACGACGGCCCGGGGCTGTTCGGGATGCTCGCCATCATGATCCTCGGCCCGCTCGCGGCCGGGCTGATCCAGATGGCGGTCAGCCGTTCCCGCGAGTACCAGGCCGACGCCGACGGCGCCCGGATCACCGGGGACCCGCTCGCCCTCGCCAGCGCCCTGCGCAAGCTCGACGCGGGCACCCGTCAGCTGCCCCTGCCGCCCGAGCCGCAGCTCCAGACCGCGAGCCACATGATGATCGCCAGCCCGTTCCGGCCCGGCGAGGCCGGTGCGCGGCTCTTCTCCACCCACCCGCCGATGGCCGAGCGGATCGCCCGCCTGGAGCGGATGGCGGGCGGGCGGGTCTAGCAGCGCCCCGGGGCGTCAGTCCGCGAGCTCCTCGTACGCGAGCCGCAGCCGGTGGACGCCCTCGGCGACCTGGGCGGAGCTCTCGGCGGCGGCGTAGCTGAGCCGGAGGTGGGGGGCCGGGGGCTCGGCGGGGTGGTACGGGCGGCCGGGGGAGAGTTGGACGCCGGCGCGCAGGGCGGCCCTGGCGAGGGTGGTGTCGTCGACGCCGTCGGGGAAGCGCAGCCACAGGTGGTAGCCGCCGGGGCGGTGGGTGCCGACGACGCCGGGCAGCTCGCGGTGCAGGGCGGCGACGGCGGCGGTGCGGCGGTCGCGCAGTTCGGCGCCGAGGGTGCGCAGGTGGCGGGCCCAGGCGGGGTCGGAGACCAGTTCCAGGGTGGCCTCCTGGAGCGGCCGGGGCACGAAGAAGCTGTCCACCACCTGGGTGGCCCGCAGCCGGGCCAGCGCCGGGCCGCGCGCGGTGAGGGCGCCGACCCGCAGGTTGGGGGAGGCCGCCTTGGTCAGCGAGCGCAGGTGCACCACGACCCCGTCCCGGTCGTCGGCGGCGAGCGGGCGCGGCAGCGCGGGGGCGTCCGCGTGGACCAGCAGCCGGGCGAAGTCGTCCTCGACCACGAAGGCCCCGGCCGCCCGGGAGATCCGCAGCACCTCCTCCCGCCGTACGGGCGACAGCACCGCGCCGGTGGGGTTCTGGAACAGCGGCTGGCAGAGGAAGACCCGTGCCCGGGTGGCCGCGAAGGCCTCCGCCAGCAGGTCGGTGCGCACGCCGTCGGCGTCGACCGGCACCGGGACGGGCCGCAGCCCGGCCGCCCGGACGACCGCCAGGATGCCCGAGTACGTCGGCGACTCCACCAGCACCGGCGAGCCGGGCGCGGCGAGCGCCCGCATGGCGACGGTCAGCCCGCTCTGCCCGCCGGCGGTGATCAGGACGTCCCCGGCGCCGATCGGCCCGCCGTGGCCGCCGATGTCGCGGGCGAACCAGCCGCGCAGTTCGGTCAGCCCGTCGGTGGGCGGGCGGTCCCAGGCGCCCGGCCGCCGGCCGGCCCGGGCGAGGACGGCGGCGAGCAGCCGTTCGGGCAGCAGCGAGGCGTGCGGGTAGCCGCTGTTGAGGTCGATGACGTCGGGCGCGGGCACCCGGAGGGTGTCGAACACCGGGGCGGCGAGCAGGTCGCGCGGGCCGGAGTCGGCGCTGAGCGCGATCTCCTGCCAGGAGAGGTCGCCGGTCCGGCCGGCCGGCGGGGCGGGGACGGCCGGGGCCGCGGCGAAGGCGGCCGCCCGGAACACCCCGGCGCCCGGCCGGGAGACCACGAGCCCCTCGGCGACGAGCACCGCGATGGCCCGGGAGACCGTCACCGGGCTGACCTGGTGGCGTTCCACCAGCGCCCGGCTGGCGGGCAGTTTCCGCCCCTCCGGGTAGCGCTCCACTTCCCGCCGCAGGATGTCGGCGAGTTCGGTCACGCTGCTACGCTCGTTCATGACGGCACAAGATAGCGCTATCCGCCCGCAGGCGATAGCACCTCGACCGGCCCCCGCTTCCGGCACCGCCCTCGCGGCCCTCGGGGTGGCCTCCTTCTCGCTCACCTTCCCCGCCACCGCGTGGGCCCTGACCGGCTTCGGCCCGTGGACCGCGACCGGTCTGCGCGGCGTCCTGGCCGCCCTGCTGGCCGCGCTCTACCTGCTGGCCGTCCGCGCCCGGCCGCCGCGGCGGGGGCAGTGGCCCGGGCTGCTGGTGGTCTCGGCCGGCTGCGTCCTCGGCTTCCCGCTGCTCACCACGCTCGCCCTGCGCACCTCCTCGACCGCCCACTCGGCGGTGGTCATCGGCGTGCTGCCGCTGGCCACGGCGGTGGTCTCGGCGCTGCGCACCGGCCGCCGGCCGTCCGGGGCGTTCTGGGCGGCGGCGCTCGCCGGGGCCGCGGCGGTGCTCGCCTTCACCCTGGTCCAGAGCCACGGCCGGCCGACCTCCGCCGACCTCTACCTCTTCGTGGCGGTGCTGCTCTGCGCCGCCGGGTACGCCGAGGGCGGGCGGCTCTCCCGGGACCTGCCGGGCGGACAGGTGATCGCCTGGGCGGTGCTGGTCGCGCTGCCCGCGACGCTGCTGACCGCCGTGCTCGGGCTGGGCGCCGAGCCGGTCCGGCTCGGGGCGAAGGCGCTGGCCGGGCTGGCGTACACGGCGGCGGTCTCGCAGCTCGGCGGGCTCGTGCTCTGGTACCGGGGGATGGCCGCGATCGGGGTGCCGAGGGCCAGCCAGCTCCAGCTCGCGCAGCCGCTGCTGACGCTGGTCTGGTCGGTGCTGCTGCTCGGCGAGCACCTGCCGGCCGCGGCGCCGGTCACCGCGGTGGTGGTGCTGGTCTGCATCGCGGTGACCCAGCGGGCCCGGAGCTGACCGGGCGGACGGCCCCGGCCCCGGAGCTGACCAGGCGGGCGGCACCGGCCCCGGAGCGGAGCGGCGCCGTACGCCCCCGAACCCTCGCTCCGACCGGATCGGCGCGGCCCCGCGCTCGTTAGGATGAACCCGCGCCCGCCGGTCCGGGCGCGGCATCCGGAGGGAGTGGGCCGTCATGGCAGACCAGAGGCACGCCCCGACGGCCGGGGACGCGCCGCCCCGACGACGAGGCCAGGGCGAGCTGGAGGCGCAGGTGCTCGCGGTGCTCCAGCAGGCGCCCGGCCCGGCCGCCGCGGGGTGGGTCCAGGAACGCCTGGAGGGCGACCTGGCGTACACCACCGTGATGACCATCCTGTCCCGGCTGCACGCCAAGAACGCCGTGACCCGGACCCGCGCCGGCCGTTCCTACCTGTGGCAGGCCTCCGCGGACGCCGCCGGGCTGGCCGCGCTGCGGATGCGCCGGATGCTCGACGGGGAGGCCGACCGGGACGCGGTCCTGGCCAGCTTCGTCAGCGCGCTGCTGCCGCACGACGAGGAACTGCTGCGGGCGCTGCTGGACGCCGCGTCCGCCGATCCGGCGGCGCCCGACCGTGAGAGCTGACCCGTGGGCTTCTTCGTCTTCCTCCCGCTCGTCCTGCCGCTCACCGCGGTCCCGATCGCGCGCCTGACCGAGCAGCACCTGCATCCGCGCGGCGCGGCCCGGCTGATGACCGTGATCAGCGCGGTGATGGCGGTGTGCAGCGTGCTCTGCCTCGGACTGATCGGCGTGGTCGGCACCGCGCAGATCCCCGGCAACCCGCTGCCGGACAGCTGGTCCGACCCGGAGGTACGGGCCGCGCTGCCGTACCACGAGACGGTCGGCACGGCCGCGATGTGGCTGCTGGCCCTGGTGCTCCTGGCCTGCGCCCGGACGGTCGTCCGGCACCTGCGGGTGCGGAACCGGGCCCGCCGGGCGCTGAGCGGGCTGCCCGCGGAGCCGGGGGAGTCCGGCGACCTCGCGGTGCTGCCGGACCACAGCCCGTACGCCTACGCGCTGCCCGGCTCGCCCGGCCGGGTGGTGGTCTCCACCGGGATGCTGGCCGGCCTGGCCGCCGACGAGCGCGAGGCGCTGCTCGCGCACGAGCGGGCGCACCTGCGCCACCGGCACCACCGGTACCTGCTGACCACCCAGCTCGCCGCCTGCGTCAACCCGTTCCTGCGGCCGCTGCAGCACGCGGTGGCGTTCAGCGCGGAGCGGTGGGCGGACGAGGAGTCGGCGCAGGCCGTGGGGGACCGCCGGATCACCGCGCGGGCGGTGGCCCGGGCGGCGCTGGTCTCGCACGCCGCCCCGGCCCCCGGCTTCGCGGCCTTCGCCACCCCGGCCGC
>NZ_LFVW01000508.1:0-8453 GCF_001182915.1 Kitasatospora sp. MY 5-36 | reverse complement strand
CAGCCCACCACGTACGTCCCCGGCAGCGGCCGTCCGGTCGCCGGGTCGACGACCCGCCCCGCCCGGTGCGCGACCGTCCCGGTCCGCTCGTCGAACGGCAGCCCGGGCAGCGGGACACCCCGGTGCCCGATGGAGCGCACCACCAGCCCGGCCCGCAGCACGTCCCGTACCCCGGTGCCCTCGACCCGGCCGTCCGCCGCCGGGGCGGTCCGCTCGACGGTCAGCGCCTCGACCCGCCCCTCCCCGGACAGCTCGACCGGCGCCGACAGGAACCGCAGTACGATCCGCCGCCCCGGCCCGGGCGCCGCGTCACCGTCGTGCGGCACCAGCGGCAGCCCGGCGAGCAGCGCCGCCCCCGACGCCGTACCCGACCCCGCTTCCGCCCCTGTTCCCGCCTCCGCCGCCGCCGCCTCGATCGCCGCCCGGACCTCCGGGTGGTCCGCCACCACCACCTCGACGCCCGGCAACCGCCGCAGCGCCAGGAACTCCGCCCTGCTCCACGCCGCCTGCCCGGGGCCGCGCCGGGCGAGCAGCACGACCTCCCGGACCCGGCTGCGGCGCAGCGCGGCCAGGGCGTGGTCGGCGATGTCGGTGGCGGCGAGCCGGTCGGGGTCGGTGAGCAGGATGCGGGCGACGTCCACCGCGACGTTGCCGTTGCCGACCACCACCACGCGCTCCGCCGACAGCTCCACCGCGTCGGCGGGCACGGTGGGTTCGGCGTTGTACCAGCCGACGAAGGCGGTCGCGGGCAGGCTGCCCGGCAGGTCCTCACCGGGTATGCCGAGCCGGCGGTCGGCGGCCGCGCCGACCGCGTACACCACCGCGTGGTGGTGGGCGGCGAGCTCCTGGTGGGTGAGGTCCGTGCCGATCTCCACGTTCAGGTGCATCCGCAGCCGGGGGTCGTGGAAGACGCTCGCGAAGCTCTCCGCGATCCGCTTGGTGGACTGGTGGTCGGGCGCGACGCCGTGGCGCAGCAGGCCGCCAGTGACCGGCAGCCGGTCGATCATGGTGATCTCGGCGCTGGTGCCGCGCAGCAGTTCCTGCGCGGTGTACCCGGCGGACGGGCCGGTGCCGACGACGGCTATCCGCAGCGCGCCGACCTCGGCCGGCAGGCTGCGCGGGAAGCTGGGCGCGCCCCAGGCGTGGTCGTTGGGGTGGTCGCGGAACCAGTCGCGGTTGAGGTCGCCGAACACGGTGTCGGGTCCGCGCAGCCGGTCGACCGGGAACACCGCGTCCACCGGGCAGGCGTCCGCGCAGGCGCCGCAGTCGATGCACGCCCGCGGGTCGATGTAGAGCGTGTCGGTGGTGCCGAACTCCGGTTCGTCCGGGGTCGGGTGGATGCAGTTGACCGGGCAGACGGACACGCACGAGGCGTCGTTGCAGCAGGTCTGGGTGATCGCGTAGGCCATGGCCGGGGTGGGTCCTCGCTGCGCGTGGGGGATGGGGCGGCTCGATTGTGACGGTCCGTCAGAGCATGTGCACCCGGCGGTAGACGGCCGCCGAGCGGCTGGTGAGCAGGCCGGTCTCGGCGAGGAAGGCCATCAGGTGCCGGGAGCTGGTGCGCATCATCGCCTTGCGGTGCTCGCTGGCCCGCACTTCGGCGAGCGCCCGCTGCACGTCGAGCCCGGCGGCCTTGTACACGCCCGGGTGCACCATGCTGGTGACGATGACGTACGCGCCCACGGCGATGCCGGTGGCCGAGGCGCGCCGGCGGGCCGGGCTCGCGTGGCGCATCCGCTCGCGGATCTCCTGCCGGGCGAACTTCATGTGCCGGGACTCCTCGACCACGTGGATCCGGGACGTGCCGCGGACGATCTCCAGCACCTTCTCGCCGCGCATCCAGTCGCGCTGCATGACGTCGAGCACCTCTTCGGCCACCAGGATGCCGCCGTAGGCGAGTTCGCCCTTGGCGAGCGCCTTGAAGGCGCGCCCGGCTTGGGCGATCACCTTGTTCGGGCGGTAGGCGGGGACGCCCATCTTGGCGCAGGCGCGGGCGAACATGATCGAGTGGCGGCACTCGTCGGCGATCTCGGTGAGCGCGAACTGGAACTCGGCGGTGGCGGGGTTCTTGAGGTACTGGTCGCGCAGCACCATCTGCTGGAGGATCATCTCGAACCAGATGCCGGTGTTCATGATCGAGCAGACCTCGTGCCGGGTGAGCGTGACCCGCTGGCGCTCGGTCATCTCGTCCCACAGCCGGGTGCCGTAGAGGGTGCTCCACTCCGGGTTGAGGCCGTAGTGGTCGTCCGGGAGGGGGGCGTCCCAGTCGATCTCGGTCGAGGGGTCGTAGGAGAGGGTGGCGGCCGACTCCAGCAGCCGCTTCGAGACGTCGTCGTCGGCCGTGGTGTGGCCGTGCCCCGTCTGCCAGGTGAGAGCCATGGCTGCCTCCAGGTGCCTGTTCCGCGGGTTCCCGCTCACCCGCTTATTAGACGGACAGTACAATAAGAGCCGGTCGCCGAGAACCCCCTGCGCGACAGCGATCCGGCGCGTGACCGTACGGCTCACGCCCCCCTTCCGCCTCCGGGCACGCCCCCTTCCGTCTCACGGTCACGCCCCCCTTCTGCCTCCGGCCCCGCCCCGCCTTCCCGTCTCACGGCACGGCGAAGGGCGGGACCCGCCCGCTGCTGGGGTCCCGCCCTTCGCCGCAAGCCCTCCGGCACGCTGCCGCTACCCGCCGATCGCCTGCCGCAGCGCCTCCGCCGCCTCGGCCGTCGCCTCCCGGAAGCGGTGGCCGACGCCGATGTAGCTGGCGTACCCGTGGATGAGGTCCGACTGCCGGCTCAGCCGCACCGCGACCCCGGCCTCCTCCAGCGCCCGCGCGTACGCCTCGCCCTCGTCGCGCAACGGGTCGAAGCCCGCGGTGCCGATGTACGCGGGCGGCAGGCCGGTCAGGTCCTCGGCGAGCAGCGGCGACAGCCGCGGGTCGGCGCGGTCGGCGGGCGCGGGCGCGTACCGGTCGGCGAACCAGTCCATGTCGGCGCTGGTCAGGAAGAACCCGTCGGCGAACAGTGCGCGCGAGGGGCGCCGGGTCGAGGCGTCGGTCGCCGGGTACAGCAGCAGCTGGAACACCGGCGCGGGGCCGCCCCGCCGGACCGCCTGCTGGGCGGCGACGGCGGCCAGGTTGCCGCCCGCGCTGTCCCCGCCGACCGCGATCCGCTCAGGGTCCGCGCCCAGGTCGGCGGCCTTGGCGTAGGCGTAGTCGAACGCGGCCAGCGCGTCCTCGGCCGCCGCCGGGAACGCGTGCTCGGGCGCCAGCCGGTACTCCACCGACAGCACCCGCACCCGCGCCCGCTGGGCGAGGAAGCGGGCGACGTGGTCGTGGCTGGCCCGGCTGCCGACCACCCAGCCCCCGCCGTGCAGGAGGACCAGCAGGCCGGAACCGGCCGCCAGCCCCTCCGGGGTGTACAGCGTCGCGGCCAGTTCGCCGTGCTCCTGCGGGATGCCGACGCTCCGCGCGGCCACCGTACGGTTGCGCGGCCCGCCCACCAGGTGCCGCGCGTGCTCCATCGCGGCGCGCGACGGCCCGACCCCGCCCGACATCACCAGGGACGCCCCGGACAGCCGTTGGAGCTTGAGTATCAACTGCGCGTCCAGCGCGAGCGTCTGCCCGTCGAGGACCACCGGCTTGCCCGCGACGGCCCGCCGCAGGCCCTCGGGCAGCGCGTACGCGGCGCGGACGACGGCGGCCTGGATCCGAACGGGCGGTGGGATCGTCATCTCTTCTGCCTCCTGACGGCGGCCCTGGAACGGTGTCGGGGCGGTTCTGCCGGGGCCGGGAGCCCATGATGGGCCCCTCCCACCGGACGCGGAAGCCCCCTGGACGCCGTCTGAACCCGCCCTCGACCCTGCCCTCGACCCTGCCGCCCGCCCGCTCACCCCGTACTCGAGGCCACCTCCAACCGCCGTGCCCCGGAGGCCAGATGGCGCCGCTCCGGGGCGCTCGCCGTCCGGGCCGCCGCCTCCCGGTAGGCGCGGGCGGCGGCCGCCGGGTCGGTGCCGAGCCGGTCGAGCAGGTGCGCCCGGACGGCGAGCAGCCGGTGGTGCCGGGCCAGGCGCCGGTCCCCGGCCAGCTCCGCCACCAGTGCCAGCCCGGCCTCCGGCCCGTGCACCATCGCGACCGCGACCGCCCGGTTGAGCGCGACCACCGGGTTCGGGTCGAGGCGCAGCAGCAGGTCGTACAGCGCCAGGACCTGCGGCCAGTCGGTCTCCCGCGCCGTCGCCGCCTCCCCGTGCACCGCGGCGATCGCGGCCTGCACCTGGTACGGCCCGGCCTGCCCGCGCGGCAGCACCGAGGCGATCAACTCCAGCCCCTCGTCCAATAGTTCACGGTCCCACCGGCCGCGGTCCTGCTCGTCCAGCGGCACCACCGCGCCGTGCGCCCCGGTACGGGCCGGCCGGCGGGCGTCGGTCAGCAGCATCAGCGCGAGCAGCCCCGCCGTCTCGGCGTCCCCGGGGGTGAGCCGCCGCAGCAGCCGGGTCAGCCGGATCGCCTCCTCGGACAGCCGCGGCGCGGTCAGCTCCTCGCCGCCGCTCGCCGTGTAGCCCTCGTTGAAGACCAGGTACAGCACGTGCCGGACCTCGCCCAGCCGCCCCGCCCCGCCCTCCGGGAGGGACTCTCCCCCGCCGAGGGACAGTCCCCCGCCCGCGCTCCTCAGCGTCTGCTTCGCCCGGCTGATCCGCTGCGCCATCGTCGCCTCGGGCACCAGGAACGCGGCCGCGATCTGCGCGGTGGTCAGGCCGCCGACCGCGCGCAGGGTCAGCGCGATCCGGCTCGGCACGGACAGCGCCGGGTGGCAGCAGAGGAACAGCAGCGCAAGGGAGTCGTCCGCCGCCGGGTCGGGCGCGTCGGCCGCGGGGGCGAGCAGCGCCGACTGCGGTGTGGCCAGCGCCAGCGCCTCCTCCCGGCGGCGGCGCGCCGAATCGCTGCGCACCCGGTCCACCAGCCGCCGCTCCGCCACCGTCACCAGCCAGCCCCTCGGGTTGGCCGGCACCCCGCCCTCCGGCCACTGCGTCGCGGCGGCCAGCAGCGCCTCCTGCACCGCGTCCTCGCACGCGTCGAACGCCCCGCCGTGCCGCCGCACCAGCACGCCGAGGACCTGCGGCGCCAGTTCGCGCAGCAGGCCCTCGACGGCACCGGTCGTTCCGCTCACTCGCACACGGGGAGGTCGCCCGCCACGGACTCGTGCAGGACCGGCCACAGCTCCACCGGCTCCACGTCCGCGAACGGCATGTCCGCCGCGATCTGCTGGGCCCGCTCCAGGCTCTCGCAGTCCAGCAGGTAGAAGCTGGCCACGTACTCCTTGGTCTCCAGGTACGGCCCGTCGGTGACCACCGGCACCCCCTCCGCCCGCCGCACCAGCTGCGCCGCCGCCGCGTCCGCCAGCCCGTACGCGCCGACCAGCTCCCCGCTCTCCCGGTACCGCGCGTTGAACGCCTCCTGCCTGGCGATCGCCTCCGGCCACGCCTCGGCCGGGAAGGAGTCCCACTTGGCCTGGTTGCCGTAGATCATCGCGACGTACTTCATTCCGGGTGTCCCCTCCGTCTCACGCGCCCCGTCGGCGCGCCGTCACCTCTCAGTCGGAGCGGCGGAACCCGGCCTCTACATCGGCCGACGACTTTCCCGAGGAATCTTTCTCGCGCCCCTGACCCCACGAACGATCAAGGTACGGCAGCCGCCGGCCACCCGGCGCTCAGGAGTTGCGCCGGTCCTCCGCGTCGAAGGACGTGAGGGCCCGGGCCCCCGGTTCGAGGGCCTGGCGCAGGGCGGCCAGGACGGTCGGGTCCAACCCTCCCACGGCGTCGGCGAGTTCCTCGGCCACGTCCGCCGCGATCTCCGCGGCCACGGCCTGCGCGGGTGTGCGGGGGCCGAGCTTGCTGACGGCGGCGGCGGCGCGGGTGGGGGTGAGCAGGGCCGAGGCCTGGACGAGGAGCCAGGCGGGGACGCCGGCCGCGCCCTCCGGCGGGGGGAGGTAGGGGCGGGCGCCGTCGTAGCGGTCGTCCTCGGCGAAGGCCCGCTGCTTCACCTTCACGAGCGGACGGGCGGTGGCGGACTCGTGCCATTCGCCGGCCGGTTTGAGGACGTACCCCTCGGCGAGGTTGTCCGGCAGCTCGGGCAGGCCGAGCAGGGCGGGCACCCGGCTGGGGTAGCGGACCGGCAGGTCGTGCAGGGTGTTCAGCGGGCCGTGGCCGAGCAGGGGGACGCAGGTGAGTCCGGCGGCCCGCGCGGCCGTGCGCAGGGTCCGGTCGGCGATCCACCAGCGGCCCTCGGGGGTCTCGACGGTGGCGTCGAAGGGCAGCCAGCGCAGGCCGGGGGCGTACCAGACGCCGGTCTGGACCGGGTCGACGCCGGGGACGGCGGGCACCCCGGGGTGCGGGTAGCGGCCGCCGGCCAGTTCGCCGTAGACCGTCACCACGGCGGCGGCGCCCCACGGTTCGCGCACCGCGGCGGCGAACCGGGCGGCCGCGACGGAGAGTTCGGGCCAGATCCGGCTCACCCCGAAGAAGCCGTCCAGCCCCTCGTCGTCCAGCAGTTCACGCCGTTTCGCGGCCCGGACGGAGCCGCCTTCGCAGACCACGGCGAAGTGCGCCCCGTGCACCTTCTCTGCCGCGGTCCACTCGCGGCTGCCGGGCCCGCCGGAGCGGCCCCGGGCGGGGATCTTGGGGTAGGGCCGCAGCCCGGGCCCGTCGGACACCGTCTCGAACACCGTCTCGGACACGAACGGAATCCTCGCCGCCGGGGCCGCCGCCTGGCAACCGGGATTTCCCGGCCCGGACGACGACCCGGGTCGGAGCGGCGACCCGGGTCGGAGCGGCGCGGGTCAGACCCCCCACTCCGCGCGCAGCGCCGCGAAGGCCTCGTGGAACCCCGGGAAGGTCTTCCGCACGCAGCCCGGGTCGTCGAAGGTGATGCCGGGGGTGCGCAGCGAGGTGACGGCGAAGGACATGACGATCCGGTGGTCGGAGTGGGTGGTGACCTCGGCCGGGCGGGGCGTGCCGGGCCGGATCTCGATCCAGTCGTCCCCGGTGGCCACGGTGACGCCCATCGCGCGCAGGTTGTCGGCGCAGGCCTCCAGGCGGTCGCACTCCTTGACCCGGGTGTTGTGGACGTCCTCGATCCGCACCGGCCCGGTGGCGAACGGGGCGATGGCCGCGAGGGTGGGCATGGTGTCGGAGATGTCCCGCATGTTGACGGTGATCCCGCCGAGCGGGCCCTCGCCGGCCACCGTGGTGCGGTCGGCGCCGACGTCCACCCGGGCGCCCATCCGCCGCAGCACGTCGACGAAGCGCAGGTCGCCCTGGAGCGCGTCCCGGCCGAGGCCGGGGACGGTGACCTCCCGGCCGGCCAGGGCCGCGGCGGCGAAGAAGTAGCTGGCCGTGGAGGCGTCCGGCTCGATCGGGTAGTCGGCGGCCCGGTAGCCGCCGGGGGGCACCTCGAACAGCTCGCCGGCGGGCGTCCGTTCCCGCTTCACCTCGACCCCGAAGTCGCGCATCATCGCCAGGGTGATGCCGATGTACGGCGCGGAGACCAGCCGGGTGACGGTGATCCGCAGGCCGTCCCGGGTGAGCGGGCCGAGCAGCAGCAGCGCGGTCAGGTACTGCGAGGACTGCCCTGCGTCCAGGGTGAGTTCACCGCCACGGACGCCGTCGGCGAGGACCGTCAGCGGGTGGTGCCCCTCGGCCTCCTCGTGCCGCAGGTCCACGCCCAGGTCGCGCAGCGCCCGGGTGAGCGGGGCGACCGGGCGGCGGCGCATCTGGGCGGAGGCGTCGAAGCGGTACGTGCCGTGGCCGGCGGCGGCGAGGGTGGGCAGGAAGCGCGCGGTGGTGGCGCCGTCGCGGCAGTACACCTCGGCCTCCGGGACGGCGGGACCGGCCGGGCGGCCCTCCACCCGCCACGCCGCGGCCGTCCGCTCGATCCGGTACCCGAGGGTGTCCAGCCCCTGCGCGAAGCCCTCGGTGTCGTCCGAGGACAGCGGCCGGCGCAGGGTGGTCACGCCCTCGGCGGCGGCGGCCAGGAACAGCGCCCGGGCGGTGATGGACTTGGACCCGGGGATCTCCACAGCAGTCACGGCAGGCTCTCCCAACTCGAGTGTCCGACAGGTGTCTCCGGTGACGTCGGGCCCGATCCTGCCCGACCCGGCCACCGCCGTGGCCGACCATCCACGGACTGGACGGTGACGGGGGCGACAACAGTGGGCGACGACTTCAGCCGCGTGCCGAGGGGCCGTTTCAGCAGCGCGCCCAGAGCCCGGCCAGGTGCGTGTGCAAGACCTCCTCCGCCTCCGCCGCCGTCCGGTGCCCGACCAGTACGTGCGCGGTGAGCCCGTCGGCGAGGGCGAGCAGCGTACGGGCCTCGGTCCGCGCGTCCACCGCCCCGGCGGTGTCCGCCCCGCCCAGCGCCGATCCCCCGGCCGCCGGCCCACCGCCCGTCGCCCCGCCCAGCGCCGATCCCCCGC